>CAZHSS010000092.1:6018-6513 GCA_964535205.1 uncultured Verrucomicrobiota bacterium | reverse complement strand
GGTATGGGGGGACCCTCGTAATCCCATCTGCTTGTTGCGTGGTTAGCAACAAGTCGCAAATTGGTTTCACAAAGAACAGTGAGGAAGTGGATTCCCCGATTAACGCCCTGACCATACCAGTATTTCGGGGGATGTCAACCCCCAAAAAAAACATATTTTTTTTTGGGGTGGGGGGTGGGGGGAAGAGGTCAGAGGTCAGGGTTCAGGGGGGGGGGCGGCGGGTTTGCGCAGGGCGGGGAATTCGCGCAGGATGTCGCGGGGCAGGCGGTACCGGGGAAAAGACCGGTGGCGGTGTTCGGCGACTTGCCGGGCGAGGTCCGGGCGATTGCAGGCCAGCCAGGCGCGGACGAGCTGGTCCATGATGGCGATCTGGACTTCGGGGGGATGCTTGAGGGCGCGGGCCCAGGCCAGTTCGAGATGGCGGGCGGCGGCGGGGGCGTCGCCCAGCCGCAGGTTGAGGCTCCCAAGGAAGAGCCGCGCAAGGAGCCGGAGGTG
>CAZHSS010000092.1:0-6008 GCA_964535205.1 uncultured Verrucomicrobiota bacterium | reverse complement strand
GCCGATGGTTTCGAGGATCAGGGGATTGTGCGGGTCCAGCCGGTTGGCCTTGGTGGCGTGCCGCAGAGCGACCAGCAGTTCGCCGCCGCCGTGCATCATGGCATAGGCCAGATTGTTGAGGGCGGCCGGATGGTCGGGACCCAGCGCCAGGGCGGCCCGGAAAACGGGGATGGCGTCGCGGTAGCGTTTTTGCCGGATTAGAATGTTGCCGCGTCCCATCAGGGCATCGAGATCCGTGCCGGTCGGGGAGTCGTCCTGAATGGCGTCATAGGCGGCCTGGGCGCGGCGGTAGTTGCCTTTGCGGAACCAGAAATCGGCCAGGACGAGCTGTTGTTCGCGGGTGGGGTCCATGCGGCGCACGCCGTCGGGGCGGACCAGGCACAGTGCGGCATGCTTGAGGGGCTCGCGGCGGGCGAAAAACTCCCGTTCCGGCAGCGCCTGGATTTCGCCGTTGCCGTCGAGCAGTTCGACGAGGCCGGCGCGTCGGTCCCAGGCGACGGGAATGACGGGCGCGGCGGTGGCGCTGTAGGTCGTGCCGGGAGGCAGCAGGATCAGCAGGGGGCGGTTGTGTCCGAGTTCCCGCCACAGCCAGGTTTCGTCCGCCTTGATCGCCATCAGGACCCGCTGGCGGGACTGGGCGGCGCGGCGAAGGGCGTTGCGGTCCATGTGGCCGTGGCGGGCGGCGGGGGGGATGATGGATTCCATGTCGGCGGCGGACAGCCGCAGGCCGTTGGCGCGGAAGAAGGCTTCGAGAACGGCGCGATCCGCACGCAGGTGGTTGGATGTCACTTCCGGGAGAGGCCGCAGGGCGCGCCGGGAGGTATCGGACGGGACCGTGGCGCAACCGGCCATGCCCATCAGGAAGAGGACTCCGGCGGCTCCGGCAATCCATTGGATCAGCGGCCGGAAGCGGAGAAAATTCATAAACCGCCGGGGTGGTGGGGAGAGGGGGCTAGCGGCGGCGCGTGCGGTCGAGCACGTCGAAGATGCCGGGGGTGCCTTCGAGAATCTGAATGGCGCGCTGGCGGGTGGCCTGGTTGGGAACCGTTCCATACAGCGTGGCCATGCCGCTGTCCACGGTGACGCTCAGGGTGGCGCTGGCGGTCATGGAGTCGCTGTTGAGGCGGCTGGAGGCCAGCGCGGCAATGCCTTCGTCGCTGGCGGGCTCGGCGTCCCATCCGGCGTCCTGCAGGGCGGTGCAGCCGAAACCGGCAAAGAGTAGGCAAACAGAAGCAAGCAGGCGAATTGTTTTCATTCAGGCATCCAGGATTGTGAGTAAGCGCAGAGTGGAATCCATTCTGGGTGCAAGCCTAGTCCCGGACGGGGGGCTTGTCAATGCGGGGCAGGCGATTGCCAGCGGCGGGTCGAACTGCTAGGGTTCGCGTCATGGAAAACAAGATGTCCTACACCATCAAGCTGACGCCGGAGCAGATGGAGGAAACGGCCCGGATTCTGCGCGAAGGCAACTACCGGCGGCGCACGGTGGAGCATGCCGTGGCGGCGGCGGTCGGGGAAAACTGCCAGATCGTGCTCTACAAGAGCGGCAAGTGCCTGGTGCAGGGCAAGGGGGCGGCGGACTGGATCACCTTCACTCTGGAGCCGCAGGTCCTGATGGAGGCCCGGCTGGGCTACGAAGACGTGCTGAATCCCGAGGCCAACGCCCCCCACATGGGCGTGGACGAAAGCGGCAAGGGCGATTTCTTCGGTCCGCTGGTGATTGCGGCGGCCTACGTGGACGAGGCCATCGCCAAGGACCTCAAGGCCATCAACGTCCGCGACAGCAAGACCGTCACCACCGACAAGGCCATGCAGGACCTGGCCCGGAAGATCCGCACGCGGCTGGGCGACCGGTTCGCCGTGGTGGCGATCGGCCCCGCGGCCTACAACCGGCTGTATGACAAGATGGGCAGCGTCAACCGCATCCTGGCCTGGGGCCATGCCAAGGCCATTGAAAACCTCCTGGAGAAGGTGCCCAACTGCCCCCGGGCCCTCAGCGACCAGTTCGGGCCCGAGCAGCAGATCCAGCGCGCCCTTCAGCAGAAAGGCCGCAAGATCAAGCTCGAGCAACGCCACAAGGCGGAAAGCGACATCGCCGTGGCCGCGGCGTCCATTTTGGCGCGGTCGGCATTCCTGACCGCGATGGACAAGCTGGGGCAGGCCCACGGCGTGGCCCTGCCCAAGGGCGCATCCGACAAGGTCCGGGCCGCCGCCGCCGAGCTGGTGGGGAAAAAAGGCGGCGCCGTCCTGCTCGAGACCGCCAAGTGCCATTTCAAGACCACCGATGACGTGCTCGGCCCGCTCGGAAAGACCCGGAAAAGCGAAGGCCTCCCGCCCGCGCCCGTCAAGAAGGTGTATGTGCCGCGAAAGGCGGCAGCGAAATGAAGCTGGTTCGCTATGGCGCGCCCGGCGCCGAGCGGCCGGGGATCTGGCTGGAAGCGGCCGGGGAGCAGCCCGCGCGCATCGTGGACGTGCGCGGCATGGCCTTCGACATTGATGACTACGACGCGCGCTTCTGGCGGACCTTCGGGGTGGAGCGCCTGCGGGCGCTGTTGGAGGAAAAGAGCGTAAAAACCGTGCCGGCGGACGGCGTGCGGCTGGGGCCGCCCGTGGCGACCCCGCGCCAGATCATCTGCCTGGGCAAGAACTACCGCGATCACGCCGAGGAATTCGATTCGCAGGTGCCCGAACATCCGGTCTATTTTGCCAAAAGCCCCGGATCGCTCTGCGGCGCGGGCGACGCCATTCGCCTGCGGCCGGGCATGGACCGCGTGGATGCCGAGGTCGAACTGGCCCTCGTGCTCGGGCGGTCCATGCGCGACGTGCCGGAAGCCGATGCCCTGGCGCATGTCGCCGGCTACACGGTCTTCAACGACGTCAGCAACCGCGGTCTCCAGAAGGAACGGCTGCAGTGGTTCTTCGCCAAGGGGGCCGACTCCTTCGGCCCGGCGGGCCCGTGGCTCGTCACCGCCGATGAACTGGGCGATCCCCAGACCCTCGGCCTGCGCCAGCGGGTGAACGGGAAACTCCTGCAGGAAAGCCGGACGGGGAACATGATTTTCCCGATCGCGAAAGTCTTGGCGGACCTGAGCCGCGTCATGACCCTCGAGCCGGGCGACCTGATCTCGACGGGAACGCCGGGCGGCATCGGGTCCGCCCGGACCCCGCCCGTCCTGCTGCGGGACGGCGACACGGTCGAATGCGAGATCGACCGCATCGGAACGCTGCGCAATCCGGTCGCCGCGGAGCCGGCATGATCGCCGACAGCCTGCGGCGGGGGCCAGGGACCCCGGCGGAATGGCTCGGGCCCCTGCCGGTCCGCGACTGGTTCGATGATCCTTCCCGGCCGCTGGAAATCGACGTGGGCTGCGGCAAGGGGCGGTTTTTGCTGGCCCGGGCCGCGAAGCACCCCGACATCAATTTTCTGGGCATCGACCGCATGCTGCGGCGGATTCGAAAGATCGACAACCGGGCGCGGCGGCTGGACCTGGGGAACATCCGGCTGGTGCGGATGGAGGCCTACTACGCGGTGACGTACTGGATTCCGGCGGGAGCCGTGCGGACGTATTACGTTTTCTTCCCCGATCCCTGGCCCAAGGCCCGCCACGAACGCCACCGGCTGTTCAATCCGCTGTTCCTGGATGCCCTGCACCGGACGCTGGAACCCGGGGGAATGGTGCACGTGGCGACGGATCACGCGCCGTACTTCGAACAGCTCTCCGGGATCTTCGCCGCCGACGCGCGCTTTACCGCCATCGAGCCCTTCGTTCCCGGCGAAGACGAGCAGACCGACTTCGAGCGCTACTACATCGGACAGAAAACGATTGGCCGACTGTCGGTCAGGAAAACGTAGTTTAACTACGAAACACGCGAATGACACGCTTGCCCGCCCGTGGCGGGAATGGAAATCTGAACAGCCAGTTCCCTCACACAGAGGACCACAGAGGTTCACAGAGGGAGCACCCGGAACGGAAAGGTGGGGCGGTCTTGCTTGTCCGCCAAAGCCTTGGCGGCGGCGGATACCTTGCCCGCCGAAATCCAAAAGCCGGTTTCATCCACAGATTTCACAGATGGACACAGATGAGATCCCATCAGCCGGTTTATCCGCGAATTGCGCGGAAAAACGCAGATTGTGTTGGGGTGGGTTTACCTGTAGCCGGTCCCGGTGGGGCCGGCCATGTTTCGATCATCCCCGTGTAGGGGCGCAGCTTGTTTGTCTGTGGCGGAAAACCCAGGAAAACAGGAAGGGGGGCGGGCAGTGGGGTGAGGGATAGACGAAGTCCGAGATCCGAAGTCCGAGGTCCGGCCAACTGCCAACCACCAAACATCAACCACCAGCCAGCTACGGAATATACGGATTTCGCGGATTAGGACCCTGGGGTCTTGGGATCGAATCCGTACCGTCCCGGTTTCATCCGTAGCTGAACGGTCCTGTGTCGGAAAGGTTGAGCGGTCTGGTCAGACGGTCGGGACCGAGTTCACCGCCATCAAGCATTTTACCCCCCGCAAAGACAAACGCATCGGCTTCGAATGCTTCACCATCGGAGGGAACAGGCGAAGGAACATTAAAATATAGGACTGCCCCCTTCTCTAACCCCTTTACCCCTTGTTGGGCGGGATTTGAGTTGTTGGGGTTGTCATGCGCGTGACTACTTTTCCAAACAGCTTTGGCCTTTGAGGTAGTATGCACAGGAGAACCTCTTGTGATATGGACCAGTGCGGATATTGTTCATCAGTCTCCAGTACCACTGTTTAGCCGTCTCTCCTGAAATCTGTGATGGGTAATTGTACTTGTACCGATGAATTTCATCGTCTATCCGTTCATATGCCCGATTGAATTCTGGAAGTAGATAGGACTGTATGCCCCAGCGGATGTTGTTAACCAATTCGGCTAACCATGTCCCGTAATATGCAAAGTAGTTCTCATGGAGGTGCTCGCGAAAATCATCTAGTGCAAGCGGGATATGCTCAATATCAACGCTGTACCCTTGCGAAGCAAGCATTTTGGCAATATCGCGGGACACAGCAGTAAGCCTCGACAGGTTGTGCTTTGAGTAGTTGCCCGCTATGTTTAAAAATTCAAGCCTAGACACTTCGAGAGAAACCTGAATATCGAGCGATGGGAGCCATAGATCAATCTGTTTTCTCTGAGATAGCCAGTCTTCCAATGCCTTTACTCCGGCAGACAACTCAGTAACGCTGTCTTTGACATCAAAGCTCCTTGTCTTGCATGCCGCTTTTAGCAGATCAATGCATGAGCAATTCATGCCTGTAAGGCTCGAACTGGTCCTTTCCTTAACAAAATCCAGTAGCCTGATCAGAAACATTTCATTGTGAATGTGAGAATGAAAGCGAATCTCTGCCTGTCCAGGGAGACTTGACACATCAATAATCGTAAAAAGCTCCTGATTGGCTATATCGCCAACAGCCTCGAGACAAATGCAGAGGTTTATCGCCTCTTGTTCTGTGATGTTATGGCTCATTCGTGTGCCCAACGTCAGGGGGCTGGACCGGCCCACGGGCTGTAGTGTTTACCATAGCAGCGAGCGGAAGCCATCGCATAGCGGCAGCTTATGGGCCGTAGCCAGGACCCCATTGTTCGGCTTTCTTAATCATTGCTTTTTGAAGTAGGGGCAATCTTGGGCAGATGCCAAAGGAATATTAGATAAGCAATGGATGGGATCCAAATCGCAATTGCGGTTGTTATGAATTGTCTGCTTTTCAACAGCATACGGATTGAATATGCCTGGCTCTTTAGGGGTTCTCCCGGCTGATTAGATAATGCTTCCGAAAGAAAACCAACCGCCGACCATATAGCGACACAGTTGAATAGAATTAAGAGACACGAAGTGGTGGATATAATGGTGATCAATGGTATTGCTAGCCGACGATATCCCGGCGGATGCTTATATCCTAGAATAGTGATTCCTGTTATTGCAGTGAGGATAAGGGATACAGTAAGTGTTTCAGTCATATATATTCTCCTAGCCGAACGTCACGGGTCAGCGGAC
>CAZHSS010000091.1:0-6540 GCA_964535205.1 uncultured Verrucomicrobiota bacterium | reverse complement strand
AGGGGATCCGGCGGGCGCTGGCGAACCAGGGCAAGACGATCCGGCTGCCGTCGCACATGGTGGACAAGCTGTTCCGGATGCGGCGAATGCAGGAGACGCTGGCGCACGAGCTGGGGCGGGTGCCGACGGCGGCGGAGCTGGCGAAGCGGCTGGAGGTGCCGGAGAAGACCGTGAAGTACTGGCTGGAGGTGTCGCAGCGGCCGACGTCGCTGGACATTCCGCTGGGCGAGGACGGGCGGGAAAGCCTGGGCGACACGATCAGCGATTCGAAGGCGAAGTCGCCGTTTGATGAATTGAACGACCAGCAGCTGCTGGAGGAAATGGCGCAGCACGTGGTGACGCTGGGCGAGCGCGAGCAGCTGATCCTGAAGCGCCGGTTCGGGCTGGGCGGGGTGGAGCCGGAGTCGCTGGAGGAGGTCGGCGAACGGCTGGGCATCACGCGCGAGCGGGTGCGCCAGCTGCAGAACCAGGCGCTGGCGACGCTGCGGGAGAAGATGCTGCAGGAGTAGCGGGGCGCGGCTGGAAGAGTCGTCCGGCCCCCGGAACCCAAGACACGAGACCAAGGAGACGATCATGGCGGAAGAAGCAGGCCGGGACATCCAGATGGATGCGGCGAATTTGTACCGGGAAGAGACCTATACGGACCTGAAGGCGGGATCGCTGCGCAAGCTGGTGCCGGTGACGGCGGACGGGGCGGAGGATCCCGCGCGGGAGCCGATTTACACGGCGGTGGCGCAGGTGATGACGCCGGGCGGGGTGCTGCCGCTGAGCGGCGAGGTGCACGGGGCGAAGACGCTGGCGGAGGCCATGGCGGGATTTCCGGCGGCGATCAAGCAGGCGATTGCGGATCTCCGGGAGGAGATGGAGGCGATGCAGCGCGAGCGGGCGTCGCAGATCGTGGTGCCGGGGCGCAACGTCCCGCCGCCGCCGCCGGACCTGCTGGCGCGCTGAGGAAGGCGAACGGGTTTCCGAAAGGCGGAGCACATGCCGCGGCTGAAGGTGGTCCTGATGGGGTCGGGAGCGCTGGCGTGTCCGCTGCTGGAGGGGATTCTGCGGGAGGGGAAGGATGAGCTGGCCGGGGTGGTGACGCAGCCGGACCGTGCGGCGGGGCGGGGGCTGCGCTGCGCGCCGTGCGAGCTGAAGCGGCTGGCGGAATCGCGGGGACTGCCGGTCTGGACGCCGGAGCGGGCGGGGGATCCGTCGTTCGTGCAACAGATGGCGGAGCGGGCGCCGGATGTGATCGTGGTGGCGTGTTTCGGGCAGTTCCTGAAGGAGGATCTGCTGGCGGTGCCGCGGTTGGGGACGGTGAACGTGCATCCGTCGCTGCTGCCGAAGTACCGGGGAGCGAGTCCGATCCAGTGGGCGCTGGCGAACGGCGAACGGGAGACCGGCGTGAGCGTGCTGTACGTGACGCCGAAGATGGATGCGGGGGATGTGCTGGCGCAGGAGCGCATGGCGATCGGGCCGGAGGAGACGGCGGCGACCCTGGAGCCGAAACTGGCGGCGAAAGGCGCGGACCTGCTGGGGCGGGTGCTGGACGGGTTCCGGGAGGGGCGGACGCAGGGGGTGCCGCAGGCGGAGTCGGAAGCAACGTTTGCACGCAAGCTGACGAAGGAGGACGGGCGGGTGGATTGGCGCCGGCCGGCGCAGGCGATCCGGAACCGGTGGCGTGGATTTTCGCCGTGGCCGGGGGCGTATGCGTTTTTGCCGGGCGGGGAGTTGCTGAAGATTCACGGGATGACGGTGGAAGCGGGGCGCGAGGGGGCAGCGCCGGGGGAAGTGATCGAGGCGAAGGGGGAGGGGCCGGTGGTGGCGGCGGGTGAGGGGGCGGTGCGGTTGACGGCGGTGCAGCCGGCGGGGAAGAAGGTGATGCCGGGGGCGGCGTTTTTGTGCGGGCACCGGCTGGCGGTGGGGATGAGGCTGGAGTGACAGAGGGCGGGGGAAGGGGACAGAGGCCAGAGGGCAGAGGCCAGAGGTCAGAGGGCAGAGGGCAGAGGTCAGAGGAAGGGGGCATAGGTTTTGACGGGGGCGGGCGGGGGAGGCTATAGTGTGGGCGTTGTCCGGCGGTGGCTGGACGATTGAAGGGATGACCATGGATTCGACGTGGATTGTGAAATGGGGACTGGAAGGCATCGGCTATGCGGCGTCGCTGATCATTCTGGTTTCGATGCTGATGACGAACGTGTACCGCCTGCGTCAGATCAATCTGGCGGGGGCGCTGCTGTTTTCGCTGTACGGGTATTTGATCCAGGCGTGGCCGGTGGTGGTGATGAACCTGATGATCGCGGGGGTGGACATCTGGATTCTGCTGCAGATGATGCGCTACTATGCGTATTTCGACCTGGCGCCGGCTTCGACGATCGGGACGGATTATCTGCGCCGGTTTTTCCTGTTTCACGAGCGGGAGCTGATGCGGCATGCGCCGGGGCTGACGTTTGAGGAACTGGTGGACGCGCAGACGAGCATTCTGTTCCGCAACATGCTGCCGGTGGGGTTGTTTTCGTACCGCCAGAAGGGGCCGGACGCGGATATTCTGATTGATTTCATGATTGCGGAATACCGCGACTACAAGGCGGGGCGGTACCTGTACAAGACGAAGCGGATGTATTTCAAGGAGCAGGGGATCAAGCGGTTCCATGCGGTGGCGCGGCATCCGGCACAGCCGAAATATTTTCTGCACAACGGATTTGTCCGGGAGGAAGGCAAGTCGGGCGGCTTTGTGAACGATCTGTGAGGCCGGCGGTGGCGGCGGGTTTCCGCATGCGGCCGGACGCGGCGCTGGTGCTGGAGGGGGGCGGCATGCGCGGGCAGTATGCGTCGGGGGTGATGGATGGGTTTCTGCAGGCGGGGCTCCGGTTTCCCTATGTGATCGGGGTGTCGGCGGGGATCAGCAACGCGGCGTCGTACGTGGCGGGGCAGGTCGGGCGCAACCGGGAGATTTTCATGCGCTTTGCAGGGGACCGGCGCTATTTTTCGTGGCGGAACTGGCTGAGGGGGGGCAATCCGTTCGGGATGGAGTTCATTTACCGGGAACTGCCGGATCATATTCCGTTTGATTTCGAGTCGTTTGCGGCGTCGCCGGCGCGGTTTCGGGTGGGTGCGACGGACTGCGCGACGGGACGGGCGGTATTTTTCGACAAGGAAGAGACACCGTTGGCGGAGGCGCTGATAGCGAGCGCGTCGCTGCCGGTGGTGGGACGGATGGCGCGGGTGAACGGGCGGCTGTATCTGGATGGGGGCATTGCCGCGCCCATTCCGTTCCGGCAGGCGGCGGCGGACGGGTTTTCGCGGCGGGTGGTGGTGCTGACGCGCAACCGGGGATTCCGCAAGCGGGCGCCGGGTCCGGCGGTGCGCGCGGCGATCCGGTGGAAGTACCGGCGGTTTCCGGCGCTGGCCGACGCGGTGGCGCGCCAGCATGAGACGTATAATCGCGCGCTGGACGAGCTGGAGGCGGAGGAGGCCGCGGGGCGCGTGCGGGTGATCCGGCCGTCGCACCCGCTGGCGGTGGGGCGGTACAGCCAGAACCGGGAGGAGCTGGAACGGCTGTATCAAAACGGCCTGGCCGACGCGGCGGCGCGGATGGACGAATTGCGCGGTTTCCTTTCGGCATGAAAGCCGCTAGAGTGTCCGGGTGACATCGGCACCGGCAGTCCCCTGGATCGAACTGGATCGCGTGGCGGTGCATTTTCCGATCCGGCGCGGCGTGATGGCGCGGGTGCGGGGGCATGTGCATGCGGTGGACGGGGTGTCGCTGGACATCCGGCGGGGCGAGACCCTGGGGCTGGCGGGGGAATCGGGCTGCGGCAAGACGACGCTGGGGCGGGTGGTGGCGGGGCTGGAGCGGCCGACGGCGGGCGAAGTGAGACTGGAGGGGCGGACGCTGTTTGCGCCGGCGGTGCGCAGGCCTCTGAGGAAAGACCAGCGGCGGCGCATCCAGATGGTGTTCCAGGATCCGATGGCGGCGCTGAATCCGCGGATGACCATCGGCGACCTGCTGACGGAGGGGCTGGCGGAGCATCGCCTGCTGAAAGGGGAGACGCGAGAGACGGCGGCGGCGCGCCTGCTGAAGGAAGTGGGGCTGGATGAATCGGCGCTGTGGAAGTATCCCTTTGAGTTCTCGGGGGGGCAGCGGCAGCGGATCTGCATCGCCCGGGCCGTGGCACTGGAACCGGACCTGGTGGTGTGCGACGAAGTGGTCAGCGCGCTGGACGTGAGCGTGCAGGCGCAGGTGATCAATCTGCTGATGGATCTGCGGCGGCGGCACGGGCTGGCCTATCTGATGATCGGGCACGACCTGAGCGTGCTGCAGCATGTGTCGCACCGGATCGCGGTGATGTATCTGGGGTGCCTGGTGGAGATCGGGCCGGCGGATTCAATGGTGGCGGCGCCGAAGCATCCCTATGCGCAGGCGCTGGTGGCGGCGGTGCCGGTGCCGGGGACGCCTCGCAGGCGCAAGGCCCTGGGCGGCGAACCGCCGTCCGCGGCGAATCCCCCCCCGGGCTGCCGGTTTCATCCGCGCTGTCCCCGCGCGATGCCCGTATGCCGCCGGGAGGCACCGGCGGCGCGCGGTGTCGAAGGCCACCGCGTGTGGTGCCATTTGTTTCCGGACTCCCTCGCAACCCAATCCGATGATGAACATCATAAGCATTAAACAAGGCCTGACCCCATGAAGAGAACGAATGGAATCTGGCTGGCGGCGGTGCTGGCGGGCGCGGCGGCGGCGCAGGGGGCGCCGTGGGCGGAATGGAAAACACCGCGGCCGAGCGCCGCGCTGACGGCGGAGTTCCGTCCGGGCTGGGCGGTGGAAGGGGAGCGGAAATTTTCCCGGTCGTCGCCGGAAACCTTTCTGGAATGGAACCGGGGCTATGACGGGGAACTGGTGCTGACGCCGGTGCCGGGAGACGAGAGGGTCGAGGGGCCGCTGACCGTTCACCTGTGGCATGCGGTGGTGCATCCGGATCAGATGAACTGGCCGGAGTCCGACCGGTTTCCAACGAATTTCGTTCCGGATGTCCTGCCGGACGCCGAAGTCGGGCGGCCGGTGGCCGAGGAGACGTGGACGGTGGCGGCGGAGTTTCCGGTGCGCCTGCCGGTGGTGCGTCCGCGGTCGTGCCGGTCGCCGGCGACGTGGCGGAACCGGCGTCCGGCGGCGCTGTTCGGCGGCTACGAGGTGCGGGATGCGGGGGGGCGCGAGGTGTGTCGGGGGCGGCTGCCGGCGCGGCGGGTGTCGGAGACGCGGCGCACGCTGGTGGGGATGGCGGAGAATGACGAGACGCTGAAACAGGTGACGGAGCACAGCGGCATGGTGGACCGGGTGGGCGATCTGCCGGACGCGCTGGAGGCCTATGCCCAGGTGCAGGCGGTCTGGGTTACCGAGGCGCTCCGGGAGAAACTGGAGGGACGGGAGGCGCTGCTGCGGCGGCTGCTGCTGAGCGGGGCGCGGATCACGGGGGAGACGGGGGTGGTTGAGCGGATCCAGGAGGCGGTGGGAACGGGCAAAGACGGGCGGGCGGTGCTGGGGGCCGCCCGGCCGCACAGCATGGCCTCGGACGGCCGCAGCAGTCTGCGGCCGCTGAAACGCGTGCGGATCGAGAAGGAAGACGACGAGGGTTGCGGGGAGTTCGAGAAAAGCGCATTCGAAAACGAAGCCAACCTGTTTGCGGCGGATCTCGATGGGTTCGTAACGTGGACCTGGGCGGGCTGGCTGGTGTTTGCGGCCGGTGCCGGGGGGATCCTGTCGGTGGTGTTTTTTCGCCACAAGGGCGAGCGGCGGGTGGCGGTCTGGTGGGCGCTGCCGGTCTGGGCCGGGCTGTGTGCGCTGGCGCTGTGGGGCGGCGGACAGCTGCTGCTGGACCGCCAGGCGCGGGCGGATGTGACGGAATACCGGCTGGCGATGGCGGGGTGGCCGGAGATGCACTGCCGGGCCGTGGCGTCGGCCATGACCTTTGAGCCCGGACGGCCGGAATGGGTGCTGCCGCCGGGCGCCATCCTGGTGGACGAGCGTTTCGGCGCACTGGATGGCTGGTGGTCCCGGATGGATGAGGTGCGCGATGCCCGCGAACGGCGCCTGCAGCTGCCGCGGCAACTGTCCGGCATGACGTTGGAACTGGAGGCAGGCTGGTTCGAGCCGACGCAGATGCCGGTGCTGGTGGAGGATGGCGATGTGGATTCGCCGGGACGCCGGGTGGCGGCTGCGGAGGATATGGATGGCGTGTATGTGCTGGCGGAAGGGCGGTGGCGGGATCTCGGGCCAATGAAGGCCGGGGAGCGGCGGGATCCGCTGGCGGCAGGAACAATGAAATGGAACCGCCTGCCGGGATTGCCGGATAAATTGAGCGATGGATTCCAGGATTGGTATTGGCGCGAGCCGTGCCGGAATCCGGAGCATCATCATCCGCCGGAGGAAAGCCTGCCGCCCCGGCATGACTGGGTGGTGGTGGCGTGGAAGAAGAACACGGCGCCGCGGGTGTTCCCGGCCGGGGACGGCTGGCGGTTGCAGGGACGTACGGTCTGGGTGGAGCAGTGGCCATGAATCAAACG
>CAZHSS010000090.1:0-6566 GCA_964535205.1 uncultured Verrucomicrobiota bacterium | reverse complement strand
GTTGACCGCCTTCTCGCACACGACGAGCATCTTCCCGTCTCGCACCAGCCTGAACGGCCTGTTCGCCCCGACCTTCAGCTCGGCCGTGTAAGGTTCTTCGCAGGGAATGACGAACTCGGCCTTGCCGCCCGCAACCGCCATAGTTCCGCTCTTCCCGTCCGACCCCTTCGGCGCGACCGTCGCGTCCATCGGGAAGCGGTAGAGCGCGCGTTCGGCCGCCGCACGCGCCGGCTTCGCGCCGAGATTGAGGAGCATCTCGCAGAACTTGCGCGCGAGGTTGTGTCCGTTCACATACGATGTCGACGTCCACGTCCAGTCGCCCGAGATGAGCGTCTTTTTCGTGTAGTAGTCCTTGTCCATGCCGATCTCGATTGGGTCGTCGATCACGTAGACGAACTTGCCCTTGCCGAACGTCGCGATTGCCGCGTAGCCGTCCGCATCGAGCTTGAAGCCGTCCGGCGCGGACTCGATCGGATAGCGCTCGATGCCGTAGCGCCAGCGGAGCTGCGCCGGACCGACCCCGCGGAAGACGGGATCCGTCCCCGTCCTGCCGACACGGTAGAACCGGTGCTGGGCGAGGAGGTCGTCGTCCCTGCCGCTCCTGTGCTTCCGGAAGACAAGCCCCGCCTCCTTCGCGATGCGCTCGTTCGCGCTCACCAGCACGTTCGCGCCCTTCTCGCATTTTTGTTTCAGCTCGGCGAAGGTCTCCTTCGCGTCAAGGCCGACGAAATAGACCGCGTTCGCCTCGTCGGCGGCCTTCGCGCCCTCCTCGCAGCAGAGGTGGTCGACGGCGTACTTCGCCAGGCGCTCGCCGCACGGAACGACCTGTCGGACCGCCGAGACCTCGCCGTCGGCAAAGACCGGGGCTTCCATGAATTCGGTCAGGAAGTCAGCGGCATTTCGCGGGTGGGTGCCGGCGATGTATTCCTGAAGGTTGTTCATCCAGTCGGCGTCGCCGTGGCCGGTGGCGAGGGCGTTGGAGAAGCCGCCGAAGTGGGTGATTTCCCACTCGTTGGGCATGCCGTCGCGGTCGGTGTCGCCGCCGGTGTGATAGGCAAGCTTGAAGGTATTGGTGGTGACGGTGGTGCGGGTGTTGCCCTGGGCGTCGCGGGTTTCAAACACGAAGACGTAGTTGGTGTGCATGTCCTGGAAGCCAACGGTGAAGGGAACGGTTTCGCGGGCGGGGGAGTTGGGGTGGTTGGTGGCAATGGTCTGGAGAAGAAACTGCGGGTAGGCGGCGGGGGCGATGGAGATGGTGTGGGTCAGATTGGTGAGGTAGGTCTCGTTGTCCCAGAAGTCTTCGTAGCGGAATGCGAGGGAAAGCCCGCTGCCCTCGTCATAGGTGACGGAGGTGGAGGGCGCGCTGCTGACGAACCGGTCGGCGCGGAAGGGGGGGACGTCGTCGCCGCCGTGCCCCTGCAGGAGGTGCAGATCGAGGAACTGCAGTTCGTCTTCGTTGAGGACCGCGGTGGGGGTGAGGGTGGAGTGGGCGGTCTGGAGGGCGGTGCGGAGCTCAGTGAAGATGGTGTCGCCATATTCCAGGAAGGGGTGGTTCACGGCGATGTTGAAGCGCTTGCTGACGCCGCCGACGGTGACGATTTCGCCGCCGGCGCCCAGGGCGGTCATCATGGCGGGGTCGCCGTAGCGCGGGGTGCCGTCGATGATGGTTAGCAAGACGTCGGGGGGGCGGGCGTTGATCAGGGCCATGTAGGGGTCGGCGGGGTCGCCGGAAATGACGCAGAGTCCGGCGTTGGCGCCGGGGACGATCTGGCCGTAGCGGGGATAGAGGCCGGTGCAGTGCGCGGTGTTGAGGTACACCATTTCCGCCATTTCGCGCGCGGTGAAGACGTTGTCGAACAGGGTTTGATTCAGGTGCCAGGCATAGCCCAGTTCTTCGAGAATGTTGTAGCAGCCGCTGGCGGTCCAGTCCGGGGAGAGGCCGATGATGACGCCGGCCTCTTTGGCGGCCTTGGCGTCGGCAGTGCCGCCGTAGAGCTTCATGTTGGACATCGGCGACCAGACGAGCTTGGCGTTCACGGCGGCCATCTGCGCGAATTCGGAGGGGCCGAGGGCGGCGCCGTGGATGATGGTGGTACTTTCATCGAGCATGCCCCAGTCGCGCCACTGCCCGAACTGGTTCAGGGCATGCTGATCGACGCCTTCGCAGAGGTGGATGATCGCGGCGTTGACGGCGCCACCGTCGATCTGGGCGCGGAGAGCGGTGCGCTCGCCGGAGGTGGTGTCCCAAGGGAAGATTTCCGCCCAGACGCGCCCGGGGAATTCTTCGACGTTGAACAGCATGATGTCCGGATGCGCATATTCTGCATCGTCATAGTTGCCCTGGATGGCGATGCAACCGGCCATCAGCTCGAGAGCTTCGGCGTATTTGGAAATGGTTTGCTTCTGGAAGTCCTTGACGGCAATGTGGTTCTGGACGGTGCTGCGCTTGGATCTCCAGGCGCTGTATTCCGCGGTGGCGGCCCACTCGTCGCGGTGGCCGAAGGGGAAGTCGTTGAACATCAGCGTGGGAAAGGAATTCCAGGAGGGGTGGTTGTGGGCGTCGATGAGGCCGGGAAAGACGATGCCGCCGGTGTCGAGAACGGTGACGCCGGCCGGGGCGGCATTCGTCACGGCCCGGATGAGATCGTCCTCGACATGCACGTACCAGTTGGTGCGGGGGCCGTCGGGGGTGATGACGAGGCCGCGCAGGGCGTATTCGAAGACGGGGCGGCCGACGATGTCCCAGTCGTTGCGGGGCTGGATGGAGATCGTGGAGCCTTCCACGAACACGATGCCCTGCACGGCCTCCAGGGTGTCGTTGAGATGCCAGATATAGCGGTAGGGGACGCGGGTGCCGACTTTCACACTGGCGCCGTCGGTGACCTGCCAGAATTCATCGGTGCCGCCGACATTGATGTTGTTGACCGTGACATCCTCGATGCGGACATAGACGCCTTCATAGGCTTCCTGGGAAACCTGGCTGCCGGAAATCGTCGCGGCCGGAACGCTGTAGCCGGTGCCCAAGGTCTGGTAGTCGCTGACGCTGCTGAGGATGGTCATAGAATCGGATTCATTCACCCATCCTTCCACCAGCACCTTGTCGCCAATTTCCGGCCGGTGGTTGATATCGGAGATGTAGATGCCGCTCCAGGGGCCGCCGTTTTCGTCGGCGATGGCATAGCCATAGGGGTCGGCATAGGTGGCGATGCCGATGACGCGGACCTGGTTGCCGTTTTCGGGCGAGGTGGTTCCGGCGCCGCTGTACTGGATGTTGGAGACCGTCAGGGCCGCGCCGACCGTCTGGCCCGAGAACGTGACGGGATGGGCGGGGGTGGACGGGTCGTTGGAAACCAGGCGGAAGACGGCGGAGTGGGAGGCGCCGGTGACGGCGCCGGGCGTGTAGACCACGCGAATATTGGTTGAGACTCCGGGCGCGAGGGAGGCGGGGAGGGCGCCGGCGGAGAACTTGGCGGTGTCGCCGCTGACGGGGCTGAAGGACGTCAGGTTCAGCGTAAGCGTGGCGCCGGAGTTGGCGAGGGCGAGGGTCTGGGTGGCGGCGGCACCGGGAGACAGGGTGCCGAAGAGCAGCGCGGCGGGGGCGACGAGGTTGGGGTCTTCGGAGGCGCCTTCGATGACGACATCGTCGAACGCGCAGTTGACGACCTTGGTGAAGGTGAAGCGGAGCTGGGTGGCGAGGGGATTGAGAGCGACGGTATAGGTGCCATCGTTCTGGGCGATGGTCTTGGTGTCGAGAAGGGTCCAACTTGCGCCGACGAGGCCTTCGACGGCGATGGTGCTGCCGGCGCCGCCGTTGCCGTACGCCCAGAACTGGAGGCTGGTGGCGCCGGCGGGGAAGACGGGGGTCGTCAGGGTTTGGCCGGTGCCGGTGAACTTGAAGGCGGGCGGGGCGATGCCGACATAGGGCTCGCCGGTATAATCCATGTCGGACGACTTGCTGCTGGTCCATCCCGCGGGGAGGGTGTTGTCCGTCAGCGTGGAGAAATCCTCCGTGAGCACACTATCGGCGCTGGCAAGCGGCGGGAGGAGGAGAAGCCCCGAAAAAGCCAGCGCGGAAAGGATGTGCAGGCGGGGGAAACGGGTAAAAAAAGGAGTCGTATTTGAGCGCATGTTGACCTTGGGGTGTAGGGTCGAATGTATCGATTTTATTAAGGCGGGACAAGGACGGGCTTGAAAAACGGGTCAACCGTTTCGGCGGAGCGCGTGCATGGCCGGGATTCCTTCTGCACCGTAGGAATTCGAGGGTCGCGGGAGGGGAGAGCATTCCATGAATCGGGGAGAAGGAAAAGGAGCCGCCCCGATTCACGACCCGAAAACCGCGCCGGCGGATCGCGGTGAGAATGCACATATACACATATGTGTATAAGTGTATATCGAGAATGAAATTTTTAGGGCATTGTGGGGGGGCGGACCTGATTCACCCACGCCACAAGGGCGCGGGGGGCTGAAGCGGATGTGGTTCACTCACGCCACAAGGACGTGGGGGGCTGATTTATCCGTGTCGTAAGGGCGTGGAGGTCTGGGTGGTCAAAGGGGCGGGGCGGGTGTATCGTAGGCCGCCTTGACTATGTCCGGTTGCCGATCCAAACCGATTCAGCTTCGCCGCTATGTGGTGCCGCACGGGCGCGTGATTGCGTCGGGCATACTGCTGTCGCTGTTGACGGTGGGGTTCAATATCGGGATTCCCTTCATTTCGCGGTTTGTGATCGACGGACTGACGGCGGGGGACCTGGACCTGTCGGGTCTGCTGCGCTGGCTGGGGGTGTATGCGGCGGCGACGGCGGCGGCGACAGGACTGTCGTATGGGATGCGCCGGATTCCGCTGCGGGTGGGGCATCAGGTGGAGTCGGACATCCGGCGGGATCTGTTCGATCATTTGACCACGCTGGACCGCGGCTATTTCCGGGGGCAGCACACGGGCGATCTGATGAACCGGCTGTCGTCGGACGTGCGGCAGGTGGGGATGGGGGTGGGCCAGGGGTTGATGCAGAACAGCCGCATGGTGTTTGTGTTCGTGCTGGCGTTCGGGGTGATGTTCCGCCTGAACGCGGCGCTGGCGGGGATCATCCTGCTGATGGTGCCGCTGATGGTGGGAAGTTTCTCGTGGTTTGCGCATCGCATCAAGCGGGGGCATCTGGCGGTCCAGGAGGAGCTGTCGGAGATGGCGAGCTTCAACCAGGAGACATTCACGGGGATCCAGACGGTGAAGTCGTTCGGGCTGGAGCAGCGGTGGCTGGGCTTGTTCCATGCGCGCAACCGCGCCCTGATGAAGAAGAACCTGCGGCTGGCCTATGTGCATGAGGGGACGCGGCCGCTGGCGGGATTCTGGTTTACGCTGAGTTCGGTGCTGGTGCTGCTGCTGGGCGGGCGCATGGTGATCCAGGGGCGGATGACGCTGGGCGAGCTGGTGCAGTTCACCCAGTATCTGCTGTACATGCAGTGGCCGCTGCTGTCGCTGGGCTGGGTGCTGAGCCTTCTGCAGCGGTCGCGGGCGAGCTGGGGACGGATCCGCGAGGTGCTGGAACAGGAGCCGGCGATTCGGGATCCGGAAAGCGGGGGGCGCGGCAATGCCGAGAGGGAGGCTGGAGAAAAATCCCGGCTCGGTGGGGACACCTCGCCCTCCCTTTTCCGAACTAATTCGAAGCAGGAAGGGCGAACCGTCCCGGTGAGCCGGCCTTTTCGTGCGGGTACGGATGCGCCTTTGGATATCGAGTTCGACCATGTGACGCTGAAGGCGGGGACGGTCACGCTGCTGGATGACATCCGCCTGACGATTCCGGCGGGCCTGCGGATCGGGATCACGGGCCCGACGGGGAGCGGGAAGACGTTGCTGCTGTCGCTGCTGCCGCGGCTGATGGATGCGACCTCGGGGTCGGTGCGGATCGGCGGGCGCGACGTGCGGGAGATTCCGCTGGCGGAACTGCGGGGGCAGATCGGCATGGCGGAGCAGGAGCCCATGCTGTTCTCCGACACGCTGGCGAACAACATCGGGTTCGGCGCGCCGGACGCGACGCCGGAGACCATCCTGACGGCGGCGGATCTGGCGCATCTGCACGCGGACGTGGAGCAGCTGCCGCGGCAGTACGAGACGCTGGTGGGAGAGCGGGGGGTGACGCTGTCGGGCGGCCAGCGCCAGCGGACGTCCATCGGCCGGGCGCTGTCGCGCGATCCGCGCATCCTGATCCTGGACGACGTGCTGGCGTCGGTGGACACGGAGACGGAGGCGGCGATCCTGGGCAAGCTGCAACCCGTGTTTGCCGGGCGCACAACGCTGCTGGCGAGCCACCGGGTCAGCACGCTGGCGGGAATGGACCGGATCGTGGTGATGGAGAACGGGCGGATCACCCAGCAGGGAACGCATGAAGAGCTGGTGCGGCAGCCGGGATACTACCGGCGCCTGCACGAGATGCAGCGGCTGGCGGCGGCGATGTAGGCGGTTTCAAAATGAGCATCAACGTGAAGGAGAACAAGAAAAGCCCGGCTCACCCGGAGGGTTCGCCCAACCCAGGGCCTGTCCATTTGGCTTTTAGTCGGGCGAGGCGTCCCTG
>CAZHSS010000089.1:0-6578 GCA_964535205.1 uncultured Verrucomicrobiota bacterium | reverse complement strand
ATCTGATGGATGTGGTATTTTAGCTGGAACACCTGGAGACGAATATCGAGGCCTGGCTGGGCCAGTCCGAGGCTCAGGGCGGACCGGAAGTGGCGGAAAGCATTCGCACCCACCTGTCCCGTGAGTATTCCACCTATGACTGGATTCTGGAGGGTCTGCTGGAACGGGCCGGTTTCCGGATTGACCAGGCGATCTCGACGGGCGGAGTGCTGGGGGACTACTTCTGCACCCGGGCGGGATAAGCGACATTCCGCGCCAGTCCCTCTTCTCCGTGTGTATATAGTTATTGCAATAACTATATAAACGAACTGGCGGGCCGTTTGTCTCGGTTATTATTATAAGCGAGACAGATGGGGGGGGGGGGGGGGGACCGGTGTTTCCGGATTTTCCATGGCATGGAAAAATTCCGGCGCGGTTTTCCACGGCATGGAAAATCCGGATGTTCCGATGGGGTGGGGAACCACAAGCCGCTTGATGAGAACGGGGGCATGGGGGATACTTTGCGGGCATGAGGCTGTTTGACACCCATGCGCATTTTGACGGTTTCGCGGCGGAGGGGACCGTGGGGGAGGTGCTGTCGCGCGCCCGGGCGGCGGGGGTGGAGCGGATCTGCGCGGTGGGCAGCTCGGAGGCGTCGAACGAACTGGTGGCGGAGCTGGCGCAGGCGCATCCGGACATGATCGCGGCCGCGGTGGGCTATGACCGCGACCAGACGGACAAGCCGCGGGATGCCGGGCGGCTGGCGGAACTGGCCGGGCAGCCGGGCGTGGCGGCCATCGGGGAGATCGGGCTGGATTACTACTATTCCGCGGAGACGGCGCCGGCGCAGCGGGCATTGTTCGGGGAGATGCTGGCGCTGGCGCTGGAGCGGCGGCGGCCGGTGATTGTGCACAGCCGGTATGCGGACGCCGATACGGCGGCGATGCTGGGGGAGTTTTCCACGGCGTGGAAAAAAAGTTTCCACACCATGGAAAACCCGCCGCCGCCGGGGATTCTGCATTGCTTCACGGGGGATGCGGCCTTTGCGGAGGTTCTGCTGGCGCTGGGGTATTTCATCAGTTTCAGCGGGATTGTGAGTTTCAACAATGCGGAGCCGCTGCGGGAGGTGGCGCGGGGGATTCCGGAGAACCGGCTGCTGGTGGAGACGGATTGCCCGTATTTGACACCGAAGCCGTTTCGCGGGAAAGTGAACGAGCCGGCCTACGTGGCGCGGGTGGCGGAGGTGCTGGCCGAGGCGCGCGGCGCGGCGCCCGCGGCGCTGGCCGAGGCGACTTTCGCCAACGCGGCGCGCGTGTTCCAATTGGAAGGATGAGCATGAACGAGAACAAGAAGCGGTGTGCCGTCGGCGTGGATTTCGGCGGGACGTTCGTGAAGATGGCGCGGGTGGCGGAGGACGGGACCATCGGGGCGCGGGCGAGTTTTGCAACCACGGATCTGAAGGGGGTGGAGGGGTGGCTGGACGAGGTGGAGCGCCATGCCTTCGCGCTGATGGCGGATTTGCCGGGGGACATGGAATGGGCGGGGGTCGGGGTGGGGGTGCCGGGGTTTGTGGATTTTGCCAAAGGGTTCGTTCACGACCTGACGAACGTGCCGGGCTGGACGGCGGTGCCGCTGGCGGAACGGCTGGGGCGGCGTTTCGGGCAGGTGGTGCGGGTGGACAACGATGTGAATGCGATGGCGGTGGGCGAGTGCACCTACGGGGCGGGGCAGGCCTATCAGCATGCGGTGTTCCTGACGCTGGGCACGGGAGTGGGCGGCGGCCTGCTGATCAACAACCGCCTGTACCGCGGGGCGTATTCGATGGCCGGGGAAATCGGCCATGTGTCCATTGACCTGAACGGGCCGGCGTCGGCGATGGGCCGGGGGGGGGTGGAGCAGTACGTGGGCAACCGGCGGATCGCGGAGCGCGCCCTGAAGGAAATGGAGGCTGGCCGCGCCAGTTCGATCCTGGAACGGGCGGGCGGCAAGCGCGAGGCGGTGACGCCGAAGGTGATCTGCGAGGCGGCGGAGGCGGGCGATGAACTGGCGCTGGAGATTTTCGATTTCGCGGCGGACTGCCTGGCGACCATGATGGCGTCGGTGGCCTATCTGCTGCAGCCGCAGGCGTTCATCATCGGCGGCGGGGTGTCCGCCGCCGGGGCGGTTCTGTTTGATCCGCTGCGTCGGCATTTGAACGAGCGGCTGAATCCGCATTTCGCGGACAAGCTGGTGATCAAGCGGGCGAAGCTGGGCAACGATGCCGGGGTGATCGGGTCGGCGGCGCTGACGTTTCTGGAATAGGCGAAGGGATCGCGAATGCGCCGGGGATGGAAGAACAAGCGGGTGGGGCTGGCGTTGGGGAGCGGGGGGGCGCGCGGCTGGGCGCATCTGGGCGTGCTGGAGGCGCTGCGGGAAAGCGGAATTGAAGTGGCGTGCGTGGCGGGCACCAGCATGGGGGCGGTGGTGGGTTCGTTTTATGCCGCCGGGCGCGAGCCGGCGCTGCGCGAGTTGGCCGCGGATCTGGACTGGAACCGGCTGCGGCAGTTTTTCTGGGAGATTTCGCTGTCGCGCAGCGGTCTGACGGACGGCCGGCGGCTGCTGGAAGAGACGGCCAAGCTGCTGGGGCACCGGGAATTCCGGGAGTTGAACTTGCCGTTCCGGGCGGTGGCGACGGATCTGGCGGGCGGAACGGAGGTGGTGCTGTCGTCGGGGGATCTGATGCAGGCGCTGCGCGCGAGCATATCCATACCGGGGCTGTTTTCGCCGGTCCGCATCGGCCGGCGGCTGCTGGTGGACGGCGGGCTGGTGAATCCGGTGCCGGTGAACGTGGCGCGGGACATGGGGGCGCAGGTGGTGATTGCCGTGGATGTCTCGCAGGGCATCCGGGAAGACGAATCCGTCCGGACGGAAGCGGGGGCCAAAGAAAAGGATGTCCCGGTCGGGCCGTTGCGCCTGCCGCGGCGGACCGATGAGGAAGAGACGGCCGGTCCCATGCAGGTGCTGGAGAATTTCTTTGATGACGTGGAGAAGAAGATGCGGCGGCTGAAGGCGTCGTGGCGGGCGCGGGAAACCAAGCCGGACATGCTGGAGGTGCTGGTGCGGTCGGTGCGGATCATGGAGGCGCAGATTGCCCGGACGCGGCTCGCGGCGGAGCCGGCGGACGTGCTGATCGAGCCGGACGTGGGCGGCATCGGGACGCTGGATTTCCAGCGGGCGAAGGAGGCGATGGCCGCCGGCCGCGCCGCCGCGGAGAAGGCACTCCAGTGAGCCGGATCCGGACGGAAGCGGAACCCCGGAGAACCGGGGTTTGGGGAATGGGGCTGGAGGGCAGGAGTTGCGGGAGGCGGCACCCGTGAACTGGAAACCCGATTGGTCCAAGCTGGTCATCTATCTCGTGATTCCCGCGGTGCTGACGGGGGGGATGGCGGCGATGTATTTTTCGAGCGATCCGGTTGCGCAGCGGCTGGTGGCGCCGAAGCTGCCGCCGCTGAACAGCCATTCCTGGCGGGAATTCGGCTTGCTGGAGAACGGACAGACGCTGCTGCTGGCGGTCATGGTGGCAACGCTGGCGGCGGGGGCGTGGCGGGCGCGGGCATGGCGGGTGCGCGCCGGGTTTGTCCTGGCGGCGCTTTTTGCGTTGTTCATCCTGCTGGAGGAAATCGATTACGGGAAGCACTGGCGGGAGTACGCGGGTTGCGATCCGCCGCCGGAATGGTTCCGGCCGGTGCCGCACGGGGAATGGAATCCGCTGGAAGAGAAAAAGGCGCAGGGGGCGTCCTTCACGGTGCATCAGCGTCATCTGACGACGGAATTCAAAGCGGGGGGGGATGTGCTGCTGATCGCGCTGTTCGTGGTGCTGCCGCTGGCGGCGCCGCGGGTGCGCAACCGCTGGGTGCGGTGGGCGGCGCCGTCGAGGTATGCGGTCCTGACCGTGATCGCCATGCTGTTGACCAGCCAGGCGGTGCATACGGTCGGGCGGTCGCTTCGGCACCGCTATCGCGACGAGGTGCGCCGGGGGGAGGCGCCGCAATGGGAGCTGGGGTCGCTGGTGAACAACCTGTCCGAGTTCCGGGAATTCAACGCCTACTACCTGTATGCGGTGTATGTTGCGGTGCTGGTGTTCGGCCGCCGCCTGCCGGGAGCGGCCGATGCAAACGAGCCAGCCCGGGGGGCTGGCTCGCAGGGGGAATGAATCCGGCGCGATGCCGGGGGGGGCTCTATTTGGCGGCGGCCTTGCGCAGGGCGGCGCCGGCGCGGGCCTTTTTGCGGACGGCCGTGTTCTTGTGGATGACGCCTTGCTTGGCGGCTTTGTCCAGGACCGAGCAGAAGGCGCGGTAGGCCTCGGGGGTCTTGGGATCGGCCGGAGCGGCCAGCGCCGCCACCAATCCCTTGCGGGAGGACTTGATTTCCGTCTTTTTCTTCACGTTGCGCCGGCGGGCCTTCTCGGACGTGCGGACGCGTTTCTCGGCGCTCTTGATATTGGGCATGTTGTTGACTCCTCTTTCCAATTCAAAAAAGTCCGGCCAGTCTAGCGGGGAGGGGCGGGATGTCAACGGTTTTTGCGGGTGAAGCGATTCTTTGGGTTGCATGGCGGGGGGGGGGGCTGGCATAGTGCGCGGGCAAGGCGTTTTGATGGCGGCCCCAGAAGAAGGAGTCAGAGATGGCGGAACTGAATTACGGATTGTCGGAGCTGGCGCAGGAAATTCGCGGCATGGTGCGGGAATTCGCGGAGACGCGGGTGAAGCCGGTGCGGGCGGAACTGGACGAGGAAGGGCGTTTCCCGGCGGAGATCCTGCGGGAGCTGGGCAAGATGGACCTGATGGGCCTGTACATTCCGGCGGAGTACGGCGGGACGTTCGAGGGCGACAGCATGCCCAACATCATCGCGGTGGAGGAGCTGAGCCGGATCTGCATCGGGGTGTCGGTGTCGTATGCGGCCAACGGGCTGGGGGCGGACCCGATCCTGATCGGGGGCAGCGAGGCGCAGAAGAAGAAGTACCTGCCGCCGCTGGCCAGCGGGGAGAAGTGGGCGGCCTATGCGCTGACCGAGCCGAACGCGGGATCGGATGCGGGCTCGATCCGCACGACGGCGGTCAGGAAGGGCGACAACTACGTGCTGAACGGCACGAAGCAGTGGATCACCAACGGGGGCGAGGCGGACATCTACACGGTGTTTGCGGTGACGGACAGGGCGCGCGGGGCGCGGGGCGTCAGCGCGTTCATTGTTGAAAAGGGCACGCCGGGGTTCAGTTTCGGCAAGAAGGAAAACAAGCTGGGGATCCGGGCGAGCGCGACGCGCGAACTGATTTTCGAGGACTGCGAGGTGCCGGCGGAGAACCTGATCGGGCGCGAAGGGACGGGGTTCATCTGGGCGATGAAGACGTTCGACGTGTCGCGGCCGGGGATTGCGGCGCAGGCGGTGGGGCTGGCGCAGGGCGCGCTGGACGAGGCCGTGGCCTATGCCAAGGTGCGCGAGCAGTTCGGGCGGCCGATCATCGCCAACCAGGGGCTGAGCTGGATGCTGGCGGAGATGGCCACGAAAGTGGAAACGGCCCGGGCGCTGACCTATGCGGTGGTAAAGACCATTGACGCGGGATCGAAGGACTACTCGAAATTCTCGGCGATGTGCAAGATGTACGCGTCGGACGCGGCGATGCAGGTGGCGACGGATGCCGTGCAGGTGTTCGGCGGTTATGGATACATGAAAGAGTATCCCGTCGAGAAGATGATGCGCGACGCCAAAATCCTGCAGATTTACGAGGGGACGAACCAGATCCAGCGCGACATCATCGGGCTGGCCCTGAACAAGGAATACGCGGCGGCGGCCCGGAAATAGGGGGGGCGGACCGTCCGCGGAGGAAACGATCGCATGCATATTGTGGTTTGCGTCAAGCAGGTTCCGAACACCACCCAGGTCCGGATTCATCCGGAAACCAACACGCTGGTGCGCGACGGGGTGGACTCGGTCATGAATCCCTTCGACGAGAACGCGCTGGAAATGGCGCTGCAGCTCAAGGAGAAGCATCCCGGAACCAAGGTGACGGCGCTGACGATGGGGCCGGCGCAGGCGGCGGCCGTTCTGAAGGAGGCGGTGGGGCGCGGGGCGGACGAGGTGATGCTGCTGTGCGATAAGGCGTTTGCAGGATCGGACACCTGGGCGACCAGCTATGCGCTGAGCCGGGCGATCGGCACGCTGGAGCCGAAGCCGGACCTGGTGCTGTTCGGCAAGCAGGCCATCGACGGCGACACGGCGCAGGTGGGGCCGGGGGTGGCCGACTGGCTGGGGCTGCCGTGCATTACCTACGCGTTCGGCATCGAGGTCGCCGGGGGCCAGGCGGTGGTGCAACGGGCGTTTGAAGACGGCTATGAACGGCTGGAGGTGGCGCTGCCCTGCGCCCTGACGGTGCTGAAGGAGGCCAACGTGCCCCGGATGGCGTCGCTGCGCGGGAAGATGGCGGCCAAGAAGCTGGAGATTGCGCCGGTGACGGCGGAGCAGATCGGGGCGGATCCGTCCCGGATCGGCCTGACGGCGTCGCCGACGCGGGTGGTGAAGATTTTCTCGCCGCCGCCCAAGACGGGCGGGGTGAAATGGCAGGGCG
>CAZHSS010000088.1:6378-6590 GCA_964535205.1 uncultured Verrucomicrobiota bacterium | reverse complement strand
GGTGTTTTCCGTGCGGGGGGATCTGTCGTCGGCGCAGGGCTGCGAGTGGGTGTTCCGCGAGGCGGCCGACTGGATGGGGCGGGTGGATATTCTGGTGAACAACGCATCGCTTTTCGGGCGCGACGGCGAGGCGGATGTGGCGGAGCTGCGGGCGGTGAACACGGATACGCCGTTGGCGCTGGCGCGGATGGTGGCGGCGCAAAAGGGCGGGG
>CAZHSS010000088.1:2229-6368 GCA_964535205.1 uncultured Verrucomicrobiota bacterium | reverse complement strand
AGTGCATCTGCTGGATTGCCGGATTGCCCGGGCGGATGGCGGTTCGTTTGCGCAGTATGCGGCGACCAAGCGGGAGCTGGCGGATTCGGTGGCGCGTCTGGCGCGGGAGTGGGCGCCGCGGACGCGGGTGAACGGGGTGGCGCCGGGGCCGGTGCGGGTTCCCGAAGGCGTGCGGGAAGCGGCCGGCGATCTGCCGCTGGGGCGGCGGCCCACCGAGGAGGATGTGGCGCGGGCCGTGGCCTTTCTGTGCGAATCCGACGCCATCACGGGCCAAATCCTGTATGTGGACGGCGGGCAGCATCTGGGGGGAGTGGAATGAAGGAAGGGTGGAAGGATGGGGGAGAAGCATGCCCCCGGTGAACGGCGCAGCCGGAGCAGCCAACGGCAACCACAGGATACGAAAGAACGCTGAAAAGGGGAGAGGACGAAGCATGGCAAAGTCCAAGGACTTGGTGAAAACGGATGTCGGGTTCGTGCAGGACCGGATTGTGACGATCCGAGGCGAAAAAGTCATTCTGGATTCAGACCTGGCGGCGTTGTATGGGGTGGAGACGGGAGCGCTGAACCGGGCGGTCAAACGAAACCGCGATCGGTTTCCTTTCGATTTCATGATTCGGCTCACTGGGGAGGAGTTCGAAGTTTTGAGATGCCAAACTGGCATCTCAAAGGGCAAAGGGGGGCGGCGATATGTCCCCCATGCCTTCACGGAGCACGGGGCGATCATGGCGGCAACGGTGCTGAACAGTCCTCAGGCGGTGCAGATGAGCGTGTTTGTCGTGCGGGCGTTCGTGGCCATGCGGGCCGCCTTGTCGGACACAGCGGCGCTGGCCCGCAAGCTCGCCGCGCTGGAGCGCGAAGTGAAGGCGCGGCTGGACGGACACGACGCTGCGATCGTAGACGTCTTGCGGCGGTTCATGGAAATCCTCGATCCGCCGCCGTTGCCCGAGCCCCCGCCGAAGCCGCCAATCGGCTTCGGCGTGAAGGAAAAATCCGCCCGCTACGGATCGAAAAAGAAGCGTGCCTGAACCCTCTCTCCCTTCTATGCCCAAAAACAACGTGCCCATCGACACCACCGGTCTTCCGCAGCTGGATGCCGCGCTGTGCGGCATTCTGGCGGGGGACAACATCGTCTGGAACGTGGACGATGTCGGGCAGTACCGGAAGCTGGCGGAGCCGTATGCGGCGGCGGCGAAGCGGGACGGCCGGAAACTGGTGTATTTCCGCTTCGCGCAGCACGAGCGGCTGGTGCCGGAAGGCTTCTGCGAAGAGTGCCGGCTGGAGCCCGAAGCGGGGTTTGAAGTTTTTTTGCACCGGATCCACGAGGTGGTCGGTGAGCGGGGTCTCGGCGCGTACTACCTGTTCGACTGCCTGTCGGATCTGGCGACGAACTGGTGTTCGGACGCGATGCTGGGCAATTTTTTCATGCTGACGTGCCCGTATCTGTACCGGCTGGAGACGGTGGCCTACTTCGGGCTGCTGCGGGGGCGGCATTCGCGTCACGCGGTCGAGCCGGTGCGCGCGACCACGCAGCTGTTTCTGGAGGTGTACGGCTACGGCGGGCGGCTGTATGTGCTGCCGATCAAAACGCAGTTCCGGCATTCGCCGACGATCCACCTGATGCTGGAGTGGGACGGGACGCAGACGTTTGCGGCGGTACGGTCGAGCGCGCGTCTGACGCAGGTGCTGGGGCGGGTGCCGCCGCAGTCCGCGCGGATCGAGACCTACGGCGACGACGTGGTCCGGCAGGCGGAGGAATGCCTGCGCACGGGGGGGGGCGGGGCGCGGGCGGAAGCCCTGAAGCGGCAGCTGATCGGGATGCTGGTCACGCGCGACGAATCCATTCTGCCGCTGGTGGACCGGTACCTGACCCTGGAAGACGTGCTGGAGGTGCGCTGGCGGATGTTCGGCACGGGGCTGATCGGCGGCAAGGCGGTGGGCATGCTGCTGGCGAGACGGATCGCCGAGCGCGAACGCCCCGAACTGGGGGCGAAGCTGGAGGCGCACGACTCGTTCTACATCGGGTCGGACATTTTCTACAGTTTTCTGGTGCGGAACGGCTTGTGGGAAATCCGCGAGAAACAGCACTCGCCCGATACGTTTCTCGACGGCGTGGACGAGGCGCAGGAGCGCATCCTGACGGGCCGGTTCTCGAACTACGAGATCGGGCTGTTCGAGAAGATGCTGGACTACTTCGGCCAGTATCCGGTGATTGTGCGGTCCAGTTCGCTGCTGGAGGATGCCTACGGCAATTCGTTTGCGGGCAAGTACGAGAGCGTGTTCTGCGCGAACCAGGGCAGCCTGGAGGAACGCCTCCGGTCGTTCCTGGACGCGATCCGCACGGTCTATGCCAGCAGCATGAGCCGCGAGGCGCTTTCGTACCGCGAACGCCACGGGCTGCTGAAGCGGGACGAACAGATGGCGCTGCTGGTGATGCGGGTGACGGGCGAACTGCAGGGGCGGGCGTTTTATCCGCACCTGGCCGGCGTGGGATTCTCGTACAATCCCTTCGTGTGGGGCCCGGAGATCGACCCGCGGGCAGGGGTGCTGCGGCTGGTGTTCGGACTGGGCACGCGGGCGGTGGACCGGGTGGATGACGATTACACGCGGGTGGTGGCGCTGAATGCGCCGATGCGCCGGCCGGAAGGCAGCCTGGATGAGATCGTCCGCCACACCCAGCGCCGCATGGATTACGTGGACCTGGATGCCGGGGGGCTGGCGGCCGGGGAGTGCGCGGATCTGCTGTCCTCGGCCCGGGGCGTGCCCGAGGACCTCTTCACGACCGAGACGCCGGAAGGCGGGCGCTTTCTGACCTTTGACGGCCTGCTGACGCAGACCGGATTCGTGGCGGACTTCCAGCAGATGCTCCAGACCCTGGAACGGGTGTACGGCAAGCCGGTGGACATTGAATTCGCCGTGAATTTCCTGCCGGACGGCAGGGACTATCTGATCAATCTGCTGCAATGCCGGCCGCTGCAGGTGCAGGGCACGCACAATCCGCAGGTGCCGGCGGTGGAATGCCGTCCGGAAGATATCCTGGTGCAGGGCTGCGGGGCGGTGGTGGGGCACAGCCGCGCCGAACGGCTCGACTGGCTGGTGCTGGTGGTGCCGGAGGCGTATGCCGCGATGGGCGAGCAGGAGCGTTACGGTGTGGCGCGGGCCGTGGGCATGGTGAACCGGGCGCTGGCGGGGATCGAAGTGGGCACCCTGGCGATCGGGCCCGGGCGCTGGGGCACCCACATGGCGTCGCTGGGCGTGCCGGTGCGTTTTTCGGAAATCAGCCACATGACGGCCATTTGCGAAGTCATGATGATGCACGACTTCCTGACGCCCGACGTGTCGCTGGGCACGCATTTTTTCGGCGAGCTGGTGGAGATGAACATCCTGTATTTCGCGCTGTTTCCGGGCCGGGAGGGCAACCGGCTGGATCTGGGGGCGCTGATGGCGGCCCCGAACCGGCTGGCGGAGCTGGCCTCCGGGGCGGCGGTCTCTCCCGACGCGCTGCGCGTGGTGCGGGCCGACGACCTGAATTTCGACGGCGTGTGGCTGGTGGCGGACGGGCTTCGGCGGGAGGTGGTCGTCAGCGTGTGCCCGCCGATGCTGCGCAGCTCGGTCGGGGTATAGACCCGTTCAGCCCGGCGGGGGGGGCAGCGGTGAACTCCAGCGCACGTCAGCGATAGCGGCGCGAGGGGCCGGGTTGCGGATGGTAGTAGTGGGGGGGCGGAGGGCCGCGGCGATGCGTCGGCCGCGGGGGCGGGGCATAGTGATACCAGGCGGGCGGCGGGGGCGGCGGGCCATATACCGGCGCGGGGTAGTACACGGGCGCGGGGCAGGGGGGGACCACTTCGACGCGGGACGAGCTGGCGGCGGCGGCGATGAAGGTGCCGACGACGGCGCCGACCACGGCCCCGGCGAGGACATCCTCGGAACGGCGATGACGGGCCGATGCGCTGAGCGGCATGGCCATGGTCACGGCGAGGGCGATGGCGGCGAGTTGCAGGGTGGAACGGGTTTTCATGGGCGGGCCTCCTGATGATTTCCTTTTCGCCCCCTGCGGTCGCCGCCGGGCCGGCGAAGGTTACCGGCGTGGAATGAGGCGGGCCGCAGGCGCGGGGAGGGCGCGGGGGGGCGCGGGGAGGGGG
>CAZHSS010000088.1:0-2219 GCA_964535205.1 uncultured Verrucomicrobiota bacterium | reverse complement strand
TAGGGTTGAAGGGTCGGGGTGGGGGGCGGTATGGTGGCAGCGCGTTTTCGTACTTCTATGGAGCAAAGGACAAGCCATGGCTGAAGAACTGCAACACTTGATCGAGCGTATCCGCAAGGAGGGGGTGGAATCCGGGGAGAAGGCGGCGGATTCGCTGGTGGCGGAAGCCAAGAAAAAGGCGGCGGCGATCACGGCCGATGCGCAGAAACAGGCGAAGGATCTGGTGGCGAAGGCCGAACAGGATGCCGAGGCGTTTGCGGCGCGCGGAAAGCAAACGCTGCAGCAGGCGGCGCGGGATCTGTTGATCAGCATCGGGGGCTCGGTGGGCAACGTGGTCGGCGGCATCGTGAACGAGAAACTGGACAAGGCGTTGTCGCCGGAGATCATGGGCCAAATGCTGGTGAAGCTGGCGGAGGCCTATGGCCGGGGCGGGGACCAGGGCGGCATCGTGGCGATGCTGGGGGAGCAGGATGCAGCGGCGGTCAAGGCGTACATTGCCAGGGAATATCAGGACAAGCTGGCCTCGGGCATCCAGATCGAAAGCGCCAAGGGTATCTTCAAGGGCTTCCGGGTGGGGGTCAAGGGCGGGCAGGTGTTCCACGATTTCAGCGCGGATGCCATTGCCGAGTCGCTGGCGAGTTTCCTGCGGCCGGAGCTGGGCGAGATCGTCAAGAAGGCGGCGGAATAGGTCCGGACCATGGGTGGCTACACCTATCTGGTTGCCTCGCTGCCTTCGCTGACGCTGGAGGCGCCTCCGCCGTTCACGCCGGAGGAGTTCCGCTTCAAGTGCCAGGGGGTGTTGAGCGACGCCGATCTGGCGGAGCTGGACGGGCTGCTGGCGGGCCGGGCCGGTGACGGAAGCTCCGCGTTTGCGCAGGCCTGGGCGGCGGCGGATGCGCAGATCCGCAATTCCACGGCCAGGGCGCGCGCGGCCAAGCGGGGGATGGAGGCCAAGGGCTTTCTGAGGAGCCATCCGGGGTACGCCGTCTGGCTCGACAAGGAAGTGTCCGACGCGCTGGCCAAGGCCAATCCGCTGGCGCGCGAGCAGGGGCTGGATCACGCGCGCTGGAAATTCGTCGAGGAGCTGGCGCTGGCGGATGCCTTCGGGCTGCCGGCCGTGCTGGCGTTTGCGGTCAAGCTGATGCTGGCGTCGCGCTGGGCGGCATTCGAGGAAGAGGCCGGGCGCAAGCGGCTCGAAGAACTGGTTTCCCAACTGGAAGAGAACGCGGTGTCGAAGGGCGCGGCGGATTTCAAATAACGAAGGCGGACGAAGATGAGCGAAAATGTCGGAAGAATCGTGGGAATCAACGGCAACCTGGCCACGGTGCGCTTTGACACGCCGGTGACGCAGGGTGAAGTGGGCTTCGCCAGGACGGGTGACATCGCGCTGAAGGCGGAGGTGATCCGCATCCGGGGGGAAAACGCAGAACTGCAGGTTTTCGAGGACACGACGGGGCTGCGGGTGGGCGATCCGGTGGAGTTCACCGGCAACCTGCTGACGGTGGAACTGGGGCCGGGCCTGCTGGCGCAGGTGTACGACGGCCTGCAGAATCCGTTGCCGAAGCTGGCGGAGCAGACCGGGTTCTTTTTGCAGCGGGGCACCTATCTGAAGGCGCTGGACCGCGACAAGATGTGGGACTACACGCCGAAGGCCCGAAAGGGCGACGAAGTGACGGCCGGGGACGCGCTGGGATCCGTTCCCGAGGGGATTTTCGAGCACCGCGTGATGGTGCCGTTCCGCCTGCAGGGCGCCTACACCGTGGCGGAGACGGTCGAGGCCGGGTCGTACACGGTGGACCAGGTCGTGGCGAAGCTGACCAACGACAAGGGCGACGAGATCGAGGTGACGATGGTCCAGCCCTGGCCGGTTAAGGTGCCGATCAAGGCCTATGCCGAACGGCTGCGTCCGAAGGAACCGCTGGTGACGAAGGTGCGCATCATTGACACGTTCTTCCCGGTGGCGCGCGGCGGGGTGTACTGCATTCCCGGGCCGTTCGGCGCGGGCAAGACGGTGCTGCAGCAGATCACCAGCAAGTACGCGGACGTGGACATCGTGCTGGTGGCGGCGTGCGGCGAGCGCGCGGGCGAAGTGGTGGAAACCCTGCGCGAATTCCCGGAACTGACCGACCCGCGCACGGGCAAGAGCCTGATGGAGCGCACGCTGATCATCTGCAACACGTCGTCCATGCCGGTGGCCGCGCGCGAGGCGTCGGTCTACA
>CAZHSS010000087.1:5527-6658 GCA_964535205.1 uncultured Verrucomicrobiota bacterium | reverse complement strand
GCGGCGTCCCTACCCAAACGCAACCCAGGCCATGCACCCAATCGCAGATGCGCCCTGGATGCGCCCGAGGGGCGGCATTCAATCAGCGGGGATTTCGCCGCGGAAGACGAATGCGGCGGGGCCGGCGAGCGTCAGCGGGTCGGTTTGCACCGCGAGGGAATCGCCGCCGGCGGCGGACACCCGTACGGGAGAGCGGACGAGCCCCAGCCGTTCCGCGACGAGGGCGGCGGCGGCGATGCCGGTTCCGCAGGCCAGCGTTTCGGCTTCGACGCCGCGTTCGTAGGTGCGGATGGACAGCGAATCCGGGCCGGTGACCTGGACAAAGTCCGCATTGGTGCCGTCCGGGGCGAACAGGGCATGGCGGCGGAGGAAGGCGCCGAGAGCGGCCACGTCCGTCCGGTCCAGATCCTCCATAAAGCAGACGGCGTGGGGCACGCCGGTGTGGACAAAATGGACGGGCAGAGGCTGGCCCTGCCACTCCACGGACAGGTCCAGCCGCCAGTCCCGGGGGGGCGGCAGGTGGATCCGGACGCCGGAGGCCAGGAGTTCGGCGCGGACCAGGCCGGCGGCGGTTTCGATGCGCATGTCATCGGGAGCGGCGCCGATCTCGCGGGCCAGCCGTGCCACGCAGCGCGCCCCGTTGCCGCACAGGTCCGCTTCCGTGCCATCGGGGTTGAAAAAGCGCATCCGGAAATCGGCGGCGGCCGACGGCTGGATCAGGATCAGGCCTTCGGCCCCGATGCCGCGCCGCCGGTCGCACCAGCGCCGGATTTGGGCGGCATCGCCGCAGGGAAAGATCTCTGTCCGGTCGTCAAGCAGGATGAAATCGTTGCCCGCGCCGTGCATTTTCCAGAAGGGGAAAGACATGGCGTCACCTTGCCACGGGGGATGCGGCTTGGCAAGCGGGGGGAGCGGGGGGGCGAGGTCCGGAACAGCCAAACAGCCCACCAGCCGAACTACGAAACACACGAAATACACGAAATGAAAAAAAGGGGGGGGGCAGCCGGAACAGCCAACAGCCTAATGACAGGTCAGACAATTTTAGACAGGATTAACAGGAATTTACAGGATTGGGAGCAGATTGGAAGGTAGGGCGAACCCTCCGGGTGAGCCGGGATCGAACAGCCAAAC
>CAZHSS010000087.1:0-5517 GCA_964535205.1 uncultured Verrucomicrobiota bacterium | reverse complement strand
CCAGGCTACGGATTTCACGGATTGTACGGATTCGGGCTAATTCAAGAGATCTTGCTCTTGCGTTCCTTTTGCGTCTCCTGCGCCTCTTGCGTTATGGATTTCATGCCCTATGACCTCGATGGTCATGGATTTCCGCTGTGGCCCTCTGTGGTTCATTCGGCTGTTTACCCCATTTCCTGCCGTCCGTTCGCCCTTGCATGGGGTGGGGGGATTTGGATAATGGGTGGACAGTTCGAGGGCAAAGAGAAATCCATGCGCATTTTGATCATAGGCGGGGGCCAGACCGGCGCCCATTTGGCGGAAAAGTTCTGCGAGGACGACCACGACGTGGTGGTGGTGGACTCCGACGAGGAGGCGCTGGCGGAGCTGGACACCCATCTGGACCTGATGACGGTTCACGGCAACGGGGCGGACCCGTCGGTGCTGGAGGAGGCCGATATCGAGCGGGCGGACCTGCTGGTGGCGGTGACGGACCGGGATGACACGAACATCCTGGCGTGCATCTTCGCCCGGGCGCGGGGGGTGGGGCGGACGGTGGCGCGGGTGTCGTCGTCGTCTTTCTCCGCCAGCCGGCACATCCATTTCGAGCGGCTGGGGGTGGACCGGCTGGTGAACCAGTACGACGAATACGCCCGGGACCTCTACAACGTTCTGCGGCTGCCGGGCTCCATCGAGGTGGCGGATCTGCTGGACAACCGGGTGATGGTCGTGGGCATGTCGGTGCACATGGACAGCCCCCTGCTGGGCTATTCGCTGAAGAACTTCGCCAGCCGCGAATGGCTGCGGAAGATCCGTTTCGTGGCCGTGGTGCGCGGCGACGACGTGATGACGCCGCACGGCGACACGACCTTCCTGGTGGGCGACGACGTGTATTTCGCGGGGGAGCCCGACGACATTGCGGATTTCATGCAATGGGCGTGGCCCGAGCACAAGCGGTTCCAGCGCGTGGTGATCGCGGGCGGCGGCGAGCTGGGCCTGCAGCTGGCGCGGATGCTGGAGCGCACCCGCATGCAGATCGTGTTGATCGAGCAGGACGAAGACCGCGCGGATCTCTGTTCGGCGGAGCTCAACCGGACACTGGTGATCAAGGGCGACGCCCTGGACCAGCAGACGCTGGCGGGGATCGGCGAGGCCGAGGACATGGCCTACGTGGCCTCGACGGGCAGCGACGAGCACAACATCATCGGCTGCCTGGTGGCGGAGAAGCACGGTGCGCGCTTCACGGCGGCGCAGGTGGGCAAGAAGGAATACATCGGCATCGTCAACCAGCTGCGGCTGCTGGACCGCATCGTGGACCCGCACCTGGCCATGATCAATTCGATCCTGCATTTCGTGCGCGGCAAGAACGTGCAGGCCGCGGCGATTCTGGCCCGCCTGCCGGGGGAGCTGATCGAGCTGAAGCTGTCTCCGGGGCACAAATGGGCGGGCAAGGCGATCCAGGACCTGTCCATTCCGGACGGGGTGATCATCGTGTCGGCGCTGCGGGGCGGGCAGGTGCGTACGGCCACGGGGGATCTGGCGCTGGCGGCGGGCGACCGCGTGGTGGCGTACTGCCTGCCGTCGGCGATGCCGAAGATGGAGGCGCTGTTCACCGCGTGAACGGAACAGCCCGGGCGGCCCCCCGATGAATTTCAAGAGTGTATTTCATGTCATTGCCTGGCTGCTGGCCGTGGTCGGGGCCCTGATGGGGGTGTGCGGTCTGGTGTCCTTTCTGCACGGCGAGCCCGCCGCGGCGTGGCAGGCGCTGGCCGGTTCCGCCGCGGGCACGCTGGCGGCGGCGGCCGTCCTGTGGGCCGTCACGCGCAGTCCGCGCGAGCTGTCGCGCCGCGACGGCCTGGGCGTGGTGGCCTTCGGCTGGCTGCTGGCGGGCGCGGCCGGGGCCGTGCCGTTCTACCTGACCGGCGCAGCGGAGACCCCCCTGGCGGCCCTGTTCGAGGCGGTTTCCGGCATGACGACCACCGGCGCCACCGTCCTGACGAATCTCGAGGAGCTGCCCAAAGGCCTGCTGCTGTGGCGGGCCATGACCCAGTTCATCGGCGGCATGGGCGTGCTGATTCTGGTGGTGGCCATTCTGCCCTTCGCCGGGGTGGGGGGCATGCAGCTGTACCGCGCCGAGATGCCCGGGCCCTCCAAGGACCGCATCGAGCCGCGCGTGGCGTCCACCGCCAAGATGCTCTGGGGCGTGTACATGCTGCTGACCGGCGTGCTGCTGCTGCTGCTGCGCGCCCTGGGCGTGAGCTGGTTCGACGCCGTCTGTCACGCCTTGACCACCATGGCCACCGGCGGGTTTTCCACGCACACCGCCAGCATCGCGGCGTTCGACAGCGCGGCGGTGGAAGGCGTCCTGATCGTCTTTATGCTGCTGGGGGGGATCAACTTCTCCCTGCATTACCGGGCGCTGCGCGGCGAATTCGCCCCGTGGTGGCGCGACGGCGAAGTCCGGTTTTTCCTTGGCGTGTTCGCCGGCGCTGCGCTGCTGGGCGCGGCCCTGCTGCATCACGCCCGGGCCGCCGCGGGGGTGTTCTGGGGCGGCACCCTGCGCGAAGCGGCGTTCACCTGCGCCAGCATCATGACGACCACCGGCTACACCACCGGCGACTACGACCAGTGGCCCGCCGCCGCCAAGGCCATTCTCGTGCTGCTGATGTTCATGGGCGGTTGCGCGGGCTCCACCGCCGGCGGCATCAAGGTGGGCCGCATCCAGGTCATGCTCAAGGCCGTTACCCGCGAGGTCCGCCTGTTCATGCAGCCCCAAGCCGTCATTCCCGTGCGCCTGGGCCGCAAGTTCCTCGACGATGACATCCTGCTGGCGATCCTGTCGTTCGTCGCGCTGTTCCTGTTTCTGATGCTGGTGGGGGTGCTGGTGATGATCCCGCTGACCTCCGACATTCAGACCGCCGTGTCGTCGGTGATCACCTGCATGGGCAACGTCGGCCCGGGGTTCGCCGCTGTGGGACCGACCCTGACCTACGCCGGGATTCCGGACCTGGGCAAGGCGGTGCTGACGCTGCTGATGCTGGTGGGGCGGCTGGAGCTGTATACGGTGCTGGCGATCTTCATGCCGGCGTTCTGGCGCAAATGAAGGAGCCGGCCACACGGTTTCCCTCGCTGGCGTCGAACGCGGCGCTGGCGGACGTGCAGGCGCGGCAGACGCTGGCGATGGGGCTGGTGCCGCTGGGGCTGGCGCTGCTGCTGATGGCGGCGATGGCGCCGGACCGGCCGCTGCCGGGGCTGTGGGCCGGGGCGGGGCTGGCGCTGGGCGGCATGGCGCTGATGTGGGGGCTGTGGCGGCGCTCCGGCCACCGCTATCGGCGCGGCTATTCCACCGTCCACTTCCTCGTACGCTACCTGTTTCTCGTCCTGTGCCCCGCGCTGCTGTGGACCGTGTTCGGCGGCGTGATTGTCGAACTGGCCGGCTGGCTGCCGCCCGCGCTGCTGGGGGCGCTGCTGCTGCTGTATCCGGTTGGCCGCATCCTGCAGGAGCGCGTGGATCCGGATCCCGCCCGCACGCCCGGCCTCGAACTGGCGCGCGTGGTCTGCCGCCAGCTTCAGTTCGGCCTGGGCGTGACGGCGATGGCCGGCCTGCTCTCCGGCGCGATTCTCGACGCCCAGCGCGACTATCCGACCGACCCCACGCCGCTGCTGCTGCTGGTCTGGCTGCTGACCCTGCTGGCCCTGCTCGCCGCCATCGTGCAGACCGCCGCCCACGCCCAGCGCCTCTTCGGACGCAAGGGGCATCCGCCCACTCTGGATGATCCGCCTCCCGCCGTTCCCAAGGCTCCCCTCCGCTTCGGCTCCGACCGCTTTTAGCGCAAGGAGGGGGAGGGGCGGGCGCATCTGCGATTCGGTGCAAATTCCCATCTGGATTTGCATCCAATAGGGTTTTCTGGAGGGGCAGGCTCTGTCCTGCCCGTTTTTGGCAGAATCGCCTTTGCCAGGGCGGGCAACACGGAGGTTGCCCCTCCAGTTTCAGGATTGCACCTGATCGCAGATGCGCCCAGGCGGGACCGGGCCGGAAGTGCAGTCTTGCCGTTTTCGCCTGATTCCAGTATTTCCTTTTTCCAGTTGTTCGAACCCCGAAGGCCCCATGCCATGTCTCTGACCATCCCGACCATCAAGTTTAGCCCGCACAAGGTGCTGCCCGAGCTGGAGCGTTTCCTGGCGCGTCCCCCGGTGGATGCCGCCGCCGAGGAGACGGCCCGTCGGGTGCTGGATGACATCCGCCGCAACGGGGACAAGGCGGTGCGCAAGTACACCAAGGAATTCAACCGGGCCGATCTGACGCCCGGCCGCTTTGCGGTGTCGCGCGAGGAGCAGCTGGCGGCCTCGGCTCAGGTGGATCTGGCCTTCAAGCGGACGGCGTCGGAAATCTTCTCGCGCATTGTGCGGTTCGGCAAGGCGGGGATGCGCAAGGACTGGAGCATGGCGTCGCCGAAGGGCGGGGTGCTCGGCGAGAAATTCACGCCGCTGGAACGCATCGGCGCCTACATTCCGGGCGGCGCCGCGCCGCTGGTCTCCACGGCGCTGATGAGCGTGACGCTGGCGAAGGTCGCCGGCGTGCCGGAAATCGTCGCCTGCACGCCCAGCGATCCCAAGGGGCGGGTGGATCCGTTTCTGCTGCACGCACTGGAAGTGGCGGGGGCCACGGAGATCTACCGGATCGGCGGCATCCAGGCCATCGGCGCCATGGCGTTCGGCACCTCGACGATCCGCAAGGTGCAGAAGATCGTGGGTCCGGGCGGGCCGTACGTGACGGCGGCGAAGAAGCTCGTGTACGGCGACGTGGATCTCGACATGGTGGCCGGTCCCAGCGAGATCGCGGTGCTGGCCGACGAGACGGCGGTGCCGGCGCATGTGGCCGCGGATCTGCTGTCGCAGCTGGAGCACGGCACGGGCCACGAGAAAGCGTTGCTGGTGACGCCCCTCATGGCGATGGCCGCGAAGGTGCAGGCCGAGATGGAGCGCCAGATGGCGTCGCTGTCGCGGCGCGAGGCCATTGAAAAGGCGGCGGCGGAGGGCGCGCTCTTCGTGGTGGTGGACCATCTCGACACCGGCATGGACCTCATCAACCGCTTTGCCCCCGAGCATTTCGAGATCATGACCAAGGAACCCCGCCGCTGGCTGCAGAAAGTCCGCAACGCGGGCGCCGTGTTCGTGGGCGGATGGACGCCCGAGTGCGCGGGCGACTTCGTGGCCGGGCCCAGCCATGTCCTGCCCACGGGCGGCACGGCCGCATTTTTTTCCGGGCTCACGGTGGATTCCTTCCGCAAGCGCACCAGCGTGGTGGCCTTTACCCGCGCCGATCTGCTGGAGACCCTGCCGCTCATCGAGGCCATGGGCCGGGTCGAAGGGCTCGACAGCCATTCCCGCTCCGCCAGCATCCGGTTCGAAACCCCGACGATTTGAGTCCTGTTTGACAGGACGAACAGGATTATCCGGATGGGGATTGGGCAACCACAAAAGGGCGCATCTGCGATTCGGTGCACCCTTGGGGTCATATTGAGCGTAGGCGCGTAG
>CAZHSS010000086.1:0-6664 GCA_964535205.1 uncultured Verrucomicrobiota bacterium | reverse complement strand
ACTGAGCTTCACGACGCTGGCCAACGTGCCGGCGGCGCCGACGGTGGACAACCCGACCCCGACGACGCTGGACGTGGCGGTCAACGCGAACGCCAATCCGGCTTCGACGGAGTTCGCGATTCAGCGGACGAGCGACGACCAGTATCTGCAGGCGGACGGCACGTTCGGCGTGGCGGAAGACTGGCAGACGGCGGCGGAGTGGGGCACGACCGCGGCGACCGGGCTGTCGCCGGAGACGGCGTACGGCTTCCAGGTCAAGGCTCGCAACGGAGAAAACGTCGAGACGGCGTTCGGGGCGGCGGCCGGCGAAACCACGACGGCGGCGCCGACCGGAATCTGGATCAATCCGATGAGCGCCGGGACCCCGATGGGGAGCTACTATCTGGGCGACACGCTGGGCGAGTATTTCGTGAACTTCGAAATCGGCCAGGACTCGTGGAACTATGCGCAGGTCGGCGTGGGCACCAGCACCGAGGGGACGGATTACACCTGGGGCGAGGCGGGCTGGTACGAGGACGGCGACTGGCCCAACAAGCGCGTGCGTCGGAACCTGAGCGGGACGCAGTTCACCTCGGTTGCGAACCACTACGTCATCTGCCAGGCTCGGGCCGCGGCGGAAGACGACTTCACATCGAAATCCGGTGCCGGCTGGGGCAACTCCACGCTGTATCCCCCGGAAGACCTCGCTTCGGCGTACTTCGCCGTCAGCGCGCTCGGAGATCCGTCCGGCCAGACGGCGGAAGCGGGCGCGGGCGATCCGATGGATGAAATTGATCTGGGCTGGACGCAGGACGCGCAGGGCCACGACGTGATGGTGGTGGTGAAGCCGGCCACGGGCTCCTGGACGGAACCCGTGCAGGGAACCACGTATTCGGCGATGGATTCCCTGGGCGACGGCACGGTGGTGTACGTCGGTTCAGCGACGTCCGCGACGGCCAGCGGCCTGGACGCGGAGACAGTGTATGACTTCAAGTTCTACTCGGAGAACAACGGCTACTATTCCGCGGGCGTAACGGCGCAGGCGGAAACCGCCGGCTGCGAGCCGGAAGCCCCCGCCGGACTGCATGCCAGCGAAACCAACGAGACCAGCTTCACGGCGGCGTGGAACGCCGTGGCCGGCGCGGCGGACTACCGCCTCGACGTCAGCACCACGGAATTCGGCGCGGAGGCCCTGAATCTGGCCAACAACGCCGGTTTCGAGACGGGGGATAATACCGGCTGGACCATGGCCGCCGGGTATTCCGTGGTGTCGGAATCTCCCTATGAGGGCACCTACGAGGCCAAGTGCGTGGCGACGGCCACCCGCGCCATTTCCCAGTCGATCGCCATTACGGGTGATGGCGAGACCGCCTACGAAATCAGCTATTGGTACCGCGTATCCGCCGGCGACAACACCGATGTACGCATCTGGGCGAGTTGGACGGCCGGCGGCGCCACCGGCGACAGCCTGCAGCCGGGCACATACAACCCGTCTACCACCGAATGGGCGGAAATGACCTATATCGTCGTGCCTAACGCCGGCGAAAACACCTTGAACCTGGAAGTGCGCGTTTACTCCGGCGCCACGGTCTATCTGGATAACTTCTATGCGGGCATGGCCGCCGGCGATCCGCCGGCCTATGTCGCCGGCTACGAAGACCGGTCGGTGGGCAACGTGACCAGCGCCGCGGTGACGGGGCTGGTGGACAACACCACCTATTACTTCCGGGTGCGGGCGGAAAGCGCCGAGGCCTGCGTGAGCGAAAACTCGGCCCCCGCCTCGGTGACGACCCTGGAGGAAGAGGTGATTCTGCCGCAGGCCCGCAATACCGGCGGCGGCTCGCCGGAGGCCCCGGCGACGATCTTCCTGGGCGATTCCGCTCAGACGTTCGGCTTCGATTCGTGGGGCACGCTGGAAGCAAACTGGGGCGCGGCGCGCCTCTGGCTGAGCTTTGACAGCGCCGACCTGACCGGCGGCGTTGGCAGCGATTGGACGGCCTTCACCGATGCCGAGCACAAGGCCGTGGATTCCGGCACGTTTGACCAGGCGGGCACCTGGTACTGGGGCTTCCAGATGGACTACGGGGCGGAGCACGGCACGGACTTCTGGTACACGGCGTCCAGCGGGGACTGGGCGGACATGGGGGCCAGCGGCGAAGCCTCGACGCTGACGGTGACGGTCAGCGCGATCAACGATCCGACCGGCCAGACGGCGACGCAGAGCACGACGTCACCGACCAGCGAGATCGATTTGGAATGGGCGCTGAACGCGCAGAGTCACGACGTGATGGTGGTGGCGAAGCTCGCGGGCGACGCCTGGACCGAGCCGACCCAGGGCGCGGCCTATTCGGTCAGCGACTCCCTTGGCGCCGGGACCGTCATCTACGCGGGCTCGGGCACCGCGGCGACGGCCTCCGGGCTGTCGGATGATTCGACCTATGACTTCAAGTTCTACTCGGTCAACAACGACTACTATTCGGCGGGCGTCGTCGCCCAGGCCGCGACGGCCAGTTGCGCTCCGGTCGCCCCGACCGGGCTGGATGCGGTGGCCGATTACACGTCGTTTTTGGCCAGCTGGACGGCGGTGGACGGGGCCACGGGGTACATCCTGGACGTCAGCACGGAGCCGGAGTTCCAGACCACCGGCAACGGCGGGCTGTTCATTTCCGAAGTGGCGGATCCGGCGGACATCGCCAACGCCAAGTTTGTGGAGCTGTACAACGCCACGGGCGAGACCATCGATTTCGGCGCCTCGACGTGGTACCTCTGGCGGCAGGCCAACGGGGGCAGTTGGGCCAACGTCCAGCTGGCCGGCACGCTGGAAGCAGGCGGGACATTTGTCCTGGCCTACAACCAGAGCACCTACGAAGCCACCTTCGGAACGGCCGCGGACCAGTATTCCGGCGTTATTTCCGGCAACGGCAACGACGGCTATTTCCTGGTGCAGGGCGGCGACGGCTCGACGATGGGGACCGTCGTGGATGCGTATGGCGTGATGGACCAGGACGGCACGGGCCAGGCCTGGGAGTATCTGGACAAGCACGCGGTGCGCAACGCCGCCGAGGCCGAGCCTCGCACCGTCTGGTCGGACAAGGATTGGACGATTCCGGAGACGACCGTCAACGCGGCGGACATGACGCCCGGCGCCCACACGTGTACCGGCGATGTCCTGCCGTCCTTCGTGCCGGGCTACCAGAACCGGGGCGTGGCCGGCACCAGCCAGGAGGTGAGCGGACTGGAGGAAGGCACCACCTACTACTTCCGCGTGCGCGCGGAAGGCGAGGGCGGCTGCCCGAGCGGTTATTCCGCGACGGAAAGCGTGACGACGCTGTTGCATCTGCGCATCGAGGTGAGTCCGTTCAGCGTCAACGTGCGCGAAAACGGCGAAGGCCGCTTCTTCGTGCGTTTGAACAAGGATCCGGAGGGTGATGTGGTCGTCAACGTGGCGCGCACCGCAGGCGACGAAAGCGTGACGATTGCAGGCGGCGCGGCCCGGGCGTTCAAGCCCACGAACTGGGATGTCTGGCAGGCGGTGATCCTGACGGCGCCGGACGACGAGAACACCGACAGCGAGACGGCCACGTTCACGGTGTCGGCGACGGGGCTGGACGCCGTGGAGGTGCAGGTGGCGACGCTGGACGACGACATCGGCGACAACCTGGCGCTGGCGTCGAGCGGGAGCGTGATTTCCGGCTCCGAAAAGAACTCCCGCCCCGACGAGCTGATTGACGGGGTGCATGTCTCGAGCGTGAACTACGGGTTCACGATCTGGACCAACGAGCCTCAGGGTACGATGACGCTGGACCTGAAGGTGACCTCGACGGTTTCCCGGGTCCGCCTGCTGAACTGGAACTGGGTGTACCGGATCCACCGCTATACCATCGAATCGTCGGTGGATGGCCTGTCCTGGTCGCCGCTGATTGATGCGAGCGAGGATGACCGCCAGGGCTGGGACGACTGGGCGGTGGCCGACGTGACGGCGCGCTATCTGCGCTTCACGGGGCTGTGGAGTTCCGAGCATCGCGCCGCCGTGTCCATTTCGGAACTCGAAGTGTACGGCACGCGCGACCTGTCCGATCTGCCGCGGGCCGTGCTGTCCGAGGCCGAAGTCAACGTGCGGGAAGGCGGCGAAGGCCGGTTCTTCCTGCGGCTGGACAAGGAGCCGGACGGGACGGTGGTCCTGAACGTCGAACGGGAGTCCGGCAGCACGAACATCACGATCCAGGGCGGTGCGGTCCGTACGTTCCGGGCGTCCAACTGGGACGGCTGGCAGGCGGTGGTCCTGGCGGCTTCCGAGGACGAAAACGCCATCGGCGAGACGGCCGTGTTCCGGATTTCGTCGCCGGGCGTACCGGACCAGTTCGTGGAGGCGACCATCCTGGACGACGAGATCGGGGAGAACCTGGCCCTGGCGTCCGCCGGGGCGACGATCTCCGGCGCCGGCGGAGCCAGCCGGACCTCCCAGCTGATCGACGGCCTGCATACGGTCAGCACCAACTACGGCTACACGATCTGGACGAACGAGCCGGCCGGCACGATCACGCTGGACCTGCAGTCGCCGGTCACGGTCTCGCGGATCCGTCTGCTGAACTGGAACTGGGTGCATCGCGTGCACCGCTACCAGATGGAGTGTTCGACGGACGGCCTGAACTGGTCGCTGCTGGCGGATGCCAGCGACGAGGACCGTCAAGGATGGGATGACTGGATCGTAGACAACGTGTCGTTCCGCTACCTGCGGTTCACGGGTCTGTCAAATTCGGCCAACCACTGCGTCGTGATCTCCGAGCTGGAGGTGTATGGCACGCGCGATCCGCTGGATTCGGTCGAAGTGTCCAAGGCGAATGTCAACGTGCGCGAAGGCGGCACGGGCCGGTTCTTCGTGCGGTTGCCGGCGGCGCCGACGGGCAACGTGGCGGTGACGATCAGCCGGGTGTCCGGCGACGAATCGCTGACGGTGTCGGCGGGCGCGGTCCGGGGCTTCAAGGCGTCGAACTGGGATGTCTGGCAGGCCGTGGTGCTGTCGGCGCCGGCCGATGAAAACAGCGTGGACGAGACCGCCACGTTCCGCATTTCCGCCTCGGGCTATGCCGATGCCTTCATTGAGGCCAAGGCGCTGGACGACGACATCGGCGAGAATCTGGCGCTGGCCTCCGGCGGTGCCGCGATCAGCGGGACCAAGGCCAACCTGCTGCCGCGGATGATTGACGGGGAATTCAATTCCAGCGCCAACTACGGCTACACGGTGTGGACCGAAGAGCCCCCGGGAAGCCTGGTGCTTGATCTGGGCGCGGTCATGACGGTGTCGCGCGTGCGCCTGCTGAACTGGGACTGGGTGTACCGGGTCCACCGCTACACGATCGAGGTCTCCGCCGACGGCGAAAGCTGGTCGCTGCTGGCCGATGCCAGCGGCACCGACCGCCAGGGCTGGGACGACTGGGGCGTGGCGGATGCCTCCATCCGCTATGTGCGGTTCACAGGGCTGAGCGGTTCGGCCAACAGCTACGTGTGCCTCGCCGAACTGGAAGTGTACGGAACGCGGCCTGAACCCGGGCCGACCGGCAAGTCCCGCGGAGTCGCCCGGGAAAGCCTGCCGGTGTCGGTGCTGACCAGCGACGGCCCGGAAGACGAGAGCGGCTGGCTGGCGGTGGACGGCGATCCGCAGACTGTGTGGGTCGGCCGGCAGACCGGCGGCGGCTATGTCGTCGTGGAATACGCTCCGACGCTGGAGCTGTCGTCGCTGATGGTGGATGTGGACGAGGCCTCGCTGGCCGACGCCCGGATCTTCACCAGTCTGGACGCGCAGGAATGGGCTCCGCTGCCGGAGGATCTGGAGCGGAATCCCGTGGACCTGAACTTCCTGTGGGTGGTCTTCCCGGATGACGGCACGGATGCCGTGCCGCGCGTGCTGGAGATCTGGACGAACCTGGGCGAATAGCCCCCAGAACAGCCTCATGGAATCCGCCAGGCGGCGCATCCGCGCCGCCTGGCTTTTTGCTGGCTGCGAAAAACGATAAACCCCTTGATTCTATTGGGGAATCCGTGGAATCCGTCCGAAAAATTCATCATTGGCATAACATTATACTAACCAAATCTTAAATATAGCGTAACACATACAAGGAGAATGAATTAACATAGATTTAACTTCTCTCGAATATGGATTTAACCATCGTTTGTCATCTTGTTCACCGGAAATGAAGAAGGTGTGCAACATGACGAACCGCAGAGCGCATGGAATTGCGGCAATGATGGCCGGATTCTGCTTGCTGGCGTTTGCGGCAGAGGGAAAAACGCCGGGCTGGATGAAGCCCGATTTTGTGGTTTCTTCCGTGGTGCTGGACCCGTCCGCTCCTTCTGCCGGCAGCGAATTCACCGCCACCGTGACGATCGTGAACCAAGGCGACATTCCGGGAGACGCCGGCGTGGTGCGGATGTGGGCGTCAAAATCCAAGACAGCCAAGGCCGGCGAAGCGGGCGATGCCGAACAGGTCATTGGAACGCTGGAGGTTGGCGAGACGCGCGAACTGACGTTTACGCTGACGGCCCCGGATGAATCCGGCACCTTTCACGCCCGAGCCTTTGTCGATGCCGACGGGGTCACCAAGGAAAAAAGCGACGGCAACAACCAGTTGACGGCAGTCTATACGATTGACGCGCCGCCGACCTGGATGAAACCTGATTTCGTGGT
>CAZHSS010000085.1:2288-6713 GCA_964535205.1 uncultured Verrucomicrobiota bacterium | reverse complement strand
GAGAACGTCAGGTCGGAAAAATGCTCCACCACGCCCCCGCCCGTCGGACGCCGCGTCCAGGCGCCGGCCGCCGCCCGGGGCAGCAGCGGCTCGACAGCCGCCGCCCGCTGGGCATAGCCGAACGTAACCCCCGTCCCCTGCCAGCGGAAAAACCGCAGGCAGAACAGCTCCGGCTTCGATGCCGCCAGCGCCTCGTCCAGCGCCATCTGCCCGAACACATCCCGCGCCGGAGATCGCAGGTCCCAGGCGATCATTTCCACGCCACGTCGGGATTGCGGGCGGCGGAGAGTTCATCCAGACGCCGGACGAGCAGGGCATGCGGTGCGGTTTTGACTCGCTCCGGATCGGCCAGAGCCTCGGAATGAATGGCTTGCATGGCCGAAATGAAGGCGTCGAGGGTCTCCTTCGACTCGGTTTCGGTCGGCTCGATCATCAGGGCTTCGTGCACGATCAGGGGGAAGTAGATGGTGGGCGCGTGGAATCCAAAATCCAGCAGCCGCTTGGCCACGTCGAGCGTCTTCACGCCGTTCATTGTTTCAGGATCGGTCTGCAGCACGCACTCGTGCAGGCAGGGGCCGCCCGTTGCCGCCGGATACAGTTCCAGCAGGCGGGCCCGGACATAGTTGGCGTTGAGAATGGCGTTTTCGGCGATGGACCGCAGGGAGGCGTCATCGTGCGAGCGCAGATAGGCGTAGGCTCGGATCAGCACCCCGGCATTTCCCAGAAACGTCCTCATCCGGCCAATGCGGTTCCGTCCGGAAGAGCTCACTGCATAACGGCCGTTCTGTTCGACGACCCGCGGCAGGGGCAGAAATGGTTCCAGGGCGGCAGTCACGCCCACGGGCCCCGCGCCGGGTCCGCCGCCGCCATGCGGCGTCGAAAACGACTTGTGCAGATTCAGGTGCAGGATATCCACCCCGAAGTCCGCCGGGCGGGCCAGCCCCATCAACGCATTGAAGTTCGCCCCGTCCATGTAGAGCAAGGCGCCCGCCGCATGCACGGCGTCGGCGATGTCGTGAATGCGGGTCTCGAACAAGCCCAGGGTGTTGGGAACCGTCAGCATGACCATGGCGGTTTGCGGCCCCAGGGCCGCCTGCAACGCCGCCAACTCCACCCGCCCGTCCGGACCGGATGCCACGGTCCGGACCGAGAAGCCGCCGAGGACGGCCGAGGCCGGATTGGTCCCGTGCGAGGAATCCGCCACCAGGATCTCGGTGCGCCGCCGGTCGCGGCGGGACCGGTGCCAGGCCGCGGCCATCAGGATGCCAGTCAGTTCGCCATGGGCGCCCGCCGCCGGTTGCAGGGAAAACGCCGCCAGCCCCGTGAGGCGGCAGAGCAGCTGTTCCAGCCCCCAGAGCGTCTCCAGCGTTCCCTGCATGGCGCCGGAAGGCGCGAGCGGATGCACCGAGGCAAACCCGTCCAGACCGGCGATCTCCTCGTTGACCCGCGGGTTGTATTTCATGGTGCAGGAGCCCAGCGGATAGAAATGGGTATCGAGGCTGAAGTTCAGCCGCGACAGCCGCGTATAGTGACGCACCACATCGAATTCGCTCAGCTCCGGCAGGCGCGGCGGACTCCGGCGGCATACGCCTCCCGTCAGCCATGCGGAGGCCGGACGCGAAGACGGGGCGAACCGGAATCCCCGGCGGCCGGGAACGCTTTTCTCGATGGAAAGCTTTTCCGGGGGATTCATGAAAAGGCCCTCTCGACGGCCGCCACATAGCGGTCGAGTTCGTCATCTGTTCGGGCTTCCGTCACGCACACCAGCAGGCTGTGTTTCATGGCGGGATACCAGGGGCCCAGCGGAACCCCGGCCAGAAGGCCCGCCTTGAGCAGAGCCTGGCGAACGCGTTCCGCCGGCACCGGACACTCCAGCACGAATTCGTTGAAGAAGGGTTTATCGAAGCGCAGCCGGAACCCCGGCAAAGCGCTCAGCCGCTCGGCCAGCCGGTGGGCTCCGTCCACGCACCGTTCGGCCGCTTCCCGCAGGCCTTCGGGCCCCAGCAGGGCCAGATGAATGGTGGCCGCCAGGGCGCAGAGCGCTTCGTTGGAGCAGACATTCGATGACGCCCGTTCGCGGCGGATATGCTGCTCGCGGGCCTGCAGCGTCAGAACGAATCCGCGCCGGCCATCCGCGTCGCGGGTCATTCCGCAGATGCGGCCGGGCAAATGGCGCATGAACGGTTTTTTGCAGGCGAACAACCCCAGATACGGGCCGCCGCCGTTCAGCGGATTCCCCAGCCCCTGCCCTTCGCCGACCGCCAGGTCCGCGCCCCATGCGCCCGGCGGCTCCAGCACACCCAGGCTGACCGGATCCGCGGCGGCGATCAGCAGCGCCCCGGCGGCATGTGCCCGTTCGGCCAGTGCGGGGCCATCCTCCAACAGTCCGAAAAAGTTCGGCGTGGGCACCACCAGCGCCGCCACGGTGCCGTCGAGATGCCGGGTGGCATCCTCCGGATCCAGCACTCCGGACGGGCATGCCAGTCTCTCCAGTTCCGGTTCGCCTTTCGCTTTGAATACCGTTTCGAGCACCTGCCGCCATTCGGGATGCAGCGATTCCGGGAGCAGGATTTTCCGACGTCCGGTGATGCGGGCGGCGGCGGCGGCGGCTTCGGCCAGCGCCGTGGCCCCGTCGTACAGCGAGGCATTGGCGGCCTCCATGCCGGTGAGCGCGCAGACGGAGCTCTGGAACTCATAGATGGCCTGCAAGAGGCCCTGGCTGGCCTCGGCCTGGTAGGGGGTATACGCCGACAGAAACTCGCCCCGCCGCAGGAGAGACTTCACCGCCGCCGGAATCACATGATCCTGCGCTCCGGCGCCGGCGAAACACACCAGCAGGCGATTTTTCGCCGCCAGGCCGCGGGCATGCGCCAGCAGTTCCGGCTCGGTCAGCGCCGCCGGCCAGTCGAACGCCTCCGTTCGCAGTTCCGTTGGAATCTGCTCCAGCAGCGCCTCCATGGAGGACGCTCCAATGGCCGCCAGCATGTCGGCGCGGTCAGCCTGCGTGTGGGGGGAATACATGACAGAGGTCAGAGGTCAGAGGTCGGAATTCAGGGGTCAGGGAAAACCGTTGAGTCGCCGTTCGCCCCGTTCCCTGCTCTCTTACTGTACGGTCTTCTGGTAGGCCTCGAAATCCATCAGGGCACCAAGATCAGTGGGATTCGACATCCGGATCTTGAAGAACCACCCTTCGCCGTGGGGCGACTGGTTGACCAGCGCCGGATTGTCCACAAGGGCGTCATTGACCTCGATGACTTCGCCCGACGCCGGCGCCATGAAATCGGCCGCCGCCTTGACGGATTCGATGACGGCGCAGGCCTTGCCCTGCGAGACCGCCGCGCCCGCCTTGGGCAGCTCCACGAATACGATGTCGCTGATTTCCTTCTGGGCGTAGTCGCTGATGCCCACGGTGATGACATCGCCTTCGGCAAACGCCCATTCGTGGGTCTTGGCGAATTTGCATTTATTCTCGTCGTACATGGGAACTCCTTTCAAAACAGGTTAACCACGAAATACACGAAAAGGGTCAAAGCACAAACGATTTCACACGCTGTTTTTCCTGAATGGGCCGCGGACGGTCTCGGCTTCGACCCGGTTGCCGTGAATATCCACTTCCACCCGGGTGCCGGGTGCCCAGGCCTCGGGGGCCAGATAGCCGACGCCAATGCCGGTTTGCAGGCTCGGGGCGAAGGTGGCGCTGGTCAGCGCGCCGTCTCGCCGTTCCCCTTGCCAAACGGAACAGCCGGCCCGCGGCACGCCCCGGCCCAGCAGGCGCACCCCGGTCAGTTTTTCCTTGAACCCGGCTTCCTTGCGGCGGGCCAAAGCGTCCCGCCCGATGAAGTCGCCCTTCTGCATCTTGACCACCCAGCCGCGGTTGGCCTCGTAGGGCGTGCGCGTGGCATCCGCATCCGCGCCGTACAGCAGGTATCCCGCTTCCAGCCGCAGGGTATCGCGGCTGCCAAGTCCGCAGGGCACGATCCCGTGGCGGCGGCCGCGCGTCATCAATTCATCCCAGAACGCGCCGATGCCCGCCGGGGACAGCGCCACCTCGAAACCGTCTTCCCCGGTATAGCCGGTGTGCATGACAATGGCCGTTTCGCCGCCGTACGGGATCTCGGCCGCGCCGAAGCGCGGAATGTCCCGCGCGGCGGGGAAATATTCCGCCACCAGGGCCGGAGCGTTCGGGCCCTGCACGGCCAGCATGCCGTAGCGGGAACTGGCGTGGTCCAGTTGAACGTCAATCCCCCCCGCCTGCCGCTGCATCCACTCGAAATCGGCGGAATCGGTCGCCGCATTCACAATGGCCAGGAACCGGTCCGGACCCAGGCAGAACGTGATGGCGTCATCGAGAATGCCGCCGTCATCAGCCAGCATGTGCGAATAGGTGCCCCGGCCGGGTTCCCGGCTCATCCGGTTGCAGTTGAG
>CAZHSS010000085.1:0-2278 GCA_964535205.1 uncultured Verrucomicrobiota bacterium | reverse complement strand
ATCCACCAGCCGGCAGGCATCGGGCCCCGACAGAAAAACCTGTCCCATGTGGGAGACATCGAACACCCCGCAGGCGGTCCGCACCGCCCGGTGTTCGGACAGGATGCCGCCGAACTGCACCGGCATCTCCCACCCGTGAAAATCCACCATCCGCCCGCCGGCATGGACCAGGCGCTCGAACAACGGCGTGCGGGCGAGAGAAGGCGAGTTCATGAACCGGCAGGCTAGCACATCGTAGCGGCCCGGGTGAAGGAGACTTTTTTCTACGACGGGATGAACTCCGCCGTATGCATGCCCTCGCGCCGGCGGGCCACCCTATACGCCGTACGCACCTGTTCCTTGGCCCGCAGCGGATCCAGCAGGCCGGCCAGAACCAGCCGCGGCGCGGTGTCGTCGGTGGACAGCACGATGACGCGCCCCACCCCCATCAGACGTTCGATGACCCCTTGGCGCAGGGTGACATCCTTGACGCGGAACAGTTCCACCTCTTCCAGGTGCTTGGCCACCAGGCCGCGCTGCACAAACAGACGCTGCGTGGTCAGGCGATAGCGGGTGGCCGCCACCAGGTACCAGGCCCGCAGCAGCAGCAGCAGCCCGATCAGGAAAAACGGCAGCAGCAGAATGCCCCACACGATCAGACCGATGTACGCCCGGGCGGCGGGCCGCATGTCAAACAGGACGGTTTCATCCGTCAAGACGGGAAAGTCGGATGTCGGGTTCATTCGTTCTCCTTATTCAAACCGGCGGTGCGGGTCGCCATGTCCCGGGCAAAGCCCGGCAGTTGGGGATCGCGCGCGCCCATGACCAGAATCGTGTCGCCCGGGCGGACTTCGCGCATCATGGCCGCCCCGAGAGAGTCGAGATCACCAACCAGTTCGACGGCGACTCCGCGTTCCCGCAAGCGAGCCGCCAGCGCATCGGACTGGATGGAGCGGTCAGCCGTTCCGCCCGCATCGTAAACCGGCAGCAGCCACAGCCTGTCATCCGGCCGGCACACCCCGGCCAGGGCATCGGCCAGCGGCTCCAGCATGGCGCGCAGGGGCCCGTAGCCATGCGGGCGCCACGCCCCGAGGATGCGTTGTCCGGGATCGGACAACGCCGTCCATGCCGCCGCCAGCTTGGCGGGATTGTGCCCGTAATCATCCACCACCCGCACCGGGCCGCCCCTGTCCACTCGTTCCAGCCGCCGCTGGATGCCGCCGAACCGGCCCAGCGCCGCCGCGGTGCCGGCGGGATCCTGCCCGAGCCGGACGCACAGTTCGGCGGCCAGCAGGGCATTCAAGGCATTGTGCGCACCGGGTTGGGGCACGCACAGGCGCTGCCCGCGCCAGGGAACGGCCCACTCGCCGCCGGTGTGAACCGGGGGCTCCGGCAGTTCCGCCACCGGTGCCGTCAGGGATCCCAGCACAGTCGCCACCCCCTCGCCGCACACGATGCCGGTCTTGACCTGCGCCGCATAGGCCCGGAACAGATCCTGCACCTCGGCCAGCGTAAAATGATCCTGCGAGATATTGGTCAGAATGGACCACTCCGGGTGAAAATTCAGCAGCGAGCGGTCGCTTTCGTCCACTTCGACCACCCATGGGGCGTCGGGCCCGCCGCGCCGCACGTTGCCGACCCGCCCGGGGCCCGCCCAGTCCACCAGCGCGCCGCCGTTGATCACCGTCGGGTCGGCACCGAGCTGTTCCAGCGTCCAGCCCAGCATGCCCGTGGTCGTGGTTTTTCCGGCCGTCCCGGCCACCGCGAGAACCGTTTTTCCCTGCGCCAGTTCCGCCAGGACCGCCGCGCGGTGCTTCATCGGCACCCCCGCGCGCCTCGCGGCGGCGAAATCCGGATTTTCCTCTTCGATCGCCGTGCTGTACACCACGGCCTCGGTTTGCGCATTCATCGCGGAGCCATCCTGCGGGACCAGTTCCACGCCGGACGCGCGCAGGGCATCCAGCACAGGCAGGGACTGTCCCCTATCCAGCAGCCGATCGGATCCGGTGACGCGGTCATGGGTCCAGCAGAGCGCCTGCGCCAGGGCGCTCATGCCGACCCCCGCCACCCCCGCCACGTGGATGTGTCCGCCCATGGCGCCGGTCACGCCTCCGGGGCCAGCGGATTCCCCTGGGGCCAGATGAAGACCCGCGCCGACAGCCCCCCGCCCTCCTCCACCTGCAGATGCGCGCCGCGCACCGTCCCTTTCAGATGGCCGCCTTCGCGGATGCTTACCAGCCCCGCGGCCTCGACATCCGCCTCCAGCGTGCCGAACAGCTCCAGATGATGCACCTGCAGC
>CAZHSS010000084.1:0-6773 GCA_964535205.1 uncultured Verrucomicrobiota bacterium | reverse complement strand
TGTCGCGGCCGATCACGACTTTTTGGGAGCCGAGAAAGGCAAAGATGGCGCGTCCGATCTGAAAGGCCATGTCGTCCGTCAGGGTGTCGCCGTAGATGCCCCGGATGTCGTATGCCTTGAAAATGCCTGCCATGATGGTTGTCTCCTGCCTGTTCGATTGGGTGAACGCGGAACTGTACCGCGGATTGGGAAAGGGGCAAAGCGAAAATCCGTTCGGCCATGCCGGGGGGGGAATTCCGGGGGGTGGCAGAGGACCGGCCGTTTCGGTTTGTCTCGCTTATAATTATAACCGAGACACAGCGCTGCGAGCGCGGGCCGATTCCAGAGACCCCATTGGCACCCCATTGGCGGAGGGCAAATTGGCTTGCCAGGAAAGGGCAAAACCCGGACGCTGTGCCGGAGATGGCTACAGGAGCGGGCATGAAGAGCGATTCAGCGATTCTTCCGGGATCCGGGACGGCGGGGGCGGCGGGCCGACGGGTCCGCGGCGGGTTGATTTGGCTGGCGGTTGCCGTGGCGATGGGGCAACTGGGGATTGCGCTGTCCATGATGGCGAACCACGTGCGCCGGCCGGAGATCACGGTGGGATCGGATGCCTGGCACATGCAGTATTACCACCAGTTTTCCGAGGGGGGGCATTCGTACTATCCGCGCGGGGACGTGGAGCATGTCACCGACGGCTATACGCCGCTGGCGTCGGAAATCTTCGGATGGACGATCCGCCTGTTCGGTCGGGACATCCGCTGGGTGCGGCTGGTGGCGAGTGTGTTCGGGCTGGCGGGGATGGTCCTGGTCGGGGCCTGTGTGCACCGATTGACCGGGAGCCGGTTTCTCGCGTGGGTCGGGGCGGGGCTGGCGGCGGCTCTGGACGTGAAATGGTACGTGGATGTGGGGCCGAACACACTGCATGCCACCTTTTCGATTCTGGGGCTGTATTTATTCCTGCGGGATCCGGGATTGTCGTGGAAGACGCTGACGGGGGCGGGCCTGGCGCTGTTTGCGTCGTTCTGGACCAAGCAGCTGGGGCTGGCCTACATGGCGGCGGGTACCGTTTATGTGCTGTCGCAGGACTGGCGCAAGGGGCTGTGGTTCGGGGCCGGGCTGGCGGTGCTGAGCGCGGCGGGAATCGCCTGGTATGCCAGCCGGGAGGATTCGCGGTTCCTGTACTGGGTGTTCGAGATGAACCGGAACCAGCCGATTATCTGGTCGCGGCTGTGGACGGTGGTGTTCCAGGAAATCCTGACGCGCAAGTATGCGGTGTCGGCTGCCTTGATTGTCGCAGGCGTGGCGCTGTACGAGCGGACCTGGCGGGGGCTGTTCCGTCCGGAACTGCTTCTGCTGGGGGCGGCGGCGGTCGCCGGCAGCTTCGCCAACAGCAAATACGGTTCGGGGCCGTCGCAGATGTGGGTTTTCTACATGGGGATGCTGGTGGTCGGACTGAGCTACGCCCACCGGATGTGGCGCGAGGGGCGTCTGGCGCCGCCGCTGCTGGGGGCACTGCTGACGGTGCAGGGGCTGGCGCTGGCGGAGGATCCGCGGCCGTATTACATCAACGACGAGGATGGGATGCGCTACCGGCAGATCATGGATATCCTGTCCCGGCCGGATGCGGAGTCCTATTTCATCAATCGCGGATACATGAGCCTGCTGGCCGGGAAGACGGCCTGGCCGCAGGCGGGAGAGGATTCCTGGAACCGGGGGCGCTTCGATCAGGGCATGCTGTCCCGGGAGCGGCGGGCGTTTCTGGAGAGCGATCCGTGGGACCTGGTGATCATTGACATTCCGCTGGAGGACAACTCCTATGCGCTGTACGGCCGGCTGGAGCAGGCCTACCGGCCGGTGTATGAGATTCCGCCTGCCGCGCGGTGGGCCGACACCTACGACCTGCGGTACAAGAAGGTCGTGTTCGAGAAGAAAAAGTAGAGACGGGGGTCAGCGGCGTCGGTAGTCGCCGCGGGAGAGCGTCCGCTCCAGCCAGACGTAGAGCACGATGAAGAGATAGCGGCTGCCCATCTCTTTGATTTTGAGCTTGGATTCGCCGGTCTGCCGGTTGGTCCAGGAAATGGGGAGGGTCTTGAAGGAGTAGCCGCGCACGACGGCTTTGAGGGGCATTTCGACGGTGAGGTTGAAGTGGGCGGAGAGCAGCGGCTGAATGCCGTCAATGACTTCCCGGCGATAGCATTTGAAGGCGTTGGTGATGTCATTGTGGTCGAGCCGGAACAGCACCCGGATGAAGCGGTTGGCCAGGCGGTTGAGCCACAGTTTGTGGCGGGGATAGTCCACCACGCGTGCGCCGGGGATGAAGCGGGACCCGAAGACGCATTCGGCGCCGGCCTTCATTTCACGGTAGTAGGCGAGGATGTCATCGGGGGAATCGGAGAGGTCGCCCATGACAATGCAGGCGCACTGGCCGGCATAGTGTTCCAGGCCCTTGCGGACGGCGAACCCGTAGCCGTTCGGCCCCGGATTGTCCAGAGGGCGGATCCGGGGATGGCGCACCGCCAGATCGCGGAGAATGTCCCCGGTGCGGTCGGTGCTGCCGTCGTTGACCACGCAGATTTCGTAATCGGCGATGTCCTCCCGGCGGAACCGGTCCAGGATGGCTTCGCAGGTGCCGGCGATGCCGCCCTCCTCGTTGCGGACGGGGATGATGATGGAGAAAAACGGGGAGGGGGTCATGCGGGCGCTCCAAACAAGGAGTCCAGCAGGCCGGGGTTGGCCTGGAGCCAGTCGCGGATGTCGCGCAGCACGGCTTCGGCATGGCGCTTCGGTTGCCAGCCGAGCCGTTCGGCGGCGAGGCGGTTGTCGGTGATGTACCAGGCGACGTCGGCGGGGCGGGTTTCCTTGACGGAGGAAACCGGGGGGGCCTGGCCGGTCAGTTGGCGGCAGAGCGCGGTGGCTTCGAGAAGCGACAGGCTGGATTCCGGTCCGCCGCCGACCGGGAAGAGGTCTCCGCGGAATTCCGCCATGCGGCCGGCCTGGAGCAGGACGAGATCGACGAGATCATCGATGTGCAGGAGGTCGCGGACCTGTTTGCCGGCGCCGCCGAAGCCGATGGTGGCCAGGGGCCGGTTCAGGAGGTGGGAGACCAGCCAGTAGGTGAAGACGCCCTGGTCCTGCTTGCCGAGCTGCCAGGGGCCGGCGACGACGCCGCAGCGGTTGATGACGGCGGGCAGTCCGTACTGGCGGCTGTACTCCTGCAGCATGATTTCCGAGGCCAGCTTGGTGGCGCCGTACAGCGAGCGGACGCCGTCCATGGGGAAATCCAGGCCGATGCCGCCGGGACCGAATCCCGGGGATACCCCGGCGGGAACCAGGCGGGTGGGCGTTTCGCGGTATTCCTGGCCGTTCAGGCGGTCGTACGGATACACGCGGGACGTGGAGAGGAAGAGGACGGGGATGCCGTTGCGCCGGGCGTATTCGAAGCAGTGCAGGGAGCCGACGAGATTGTTCTGCACGACAAAGGAGGCGTCATCGCCGTGGATTCCGGCCAGCACGGAGGGTTCGGCGCTGCATTCGATCATCAGGTCGAACGGCCCGGACAGACTGTCGAGATCGGCGGGATGGCGGATGTCCCCCCGGACGAATTCGGCCCCGGCTTCCTGGATGCGCTTTTGCAGGATCTCGGATCCCCGCCGGGACAGGTTGTCGAAGGCGACGACGCGGTCGCCGCGCCGAAGAAAGGCCATGGCGAGGTTGGAGCCGATAAAGCCGCAGCCGCCGGTGATCAGGATCGTCGACATGATGCGTCATGGTGTGGGACGCCGCCGCGGTTGGCAAGCGAGAAGAACAGGCGGAACCGCCGGGCGGTGGCGGAAGTGGCGGAAGATTGGCAGGCGGGGCGAAGAGGAGTAGAATGGGGGGCGTGAAAGGCGCATGGACAGTCCGGGTGACGTGGATGGCCGTCGTACTGGCGGCGGGGGGCTCGGCCCTGGCCCAGGAGGAGGGCGGGGAATCATCCGAACCGCGCTTGCTGTCGCTGCAGGCCTCCAGCGTGATGGGGGGGCTGGAGCAGGTGAACGTAGACATGCCCCTGATGGCGCGTCTGCCGGATTTCCGGCTGAAGATGGTGCAACCGGACGCGATGAGCCTGTCGCCGGATGCCTTGGAGCCGAAGCTGCGCGGGGTGGAACTGCAACTGCCCCGGTCGGGCATCTGGGTCGGCTACGACTGGTCCGAAGAGGGCGAGACGCCCCGGGCGACGTTTTCCATCCAGCGCGAATTCTAGGCCGGTGGGCGGGCTCGGGGCGGGCACGGCCGGCATCGGGAGATCAGCCGGCCTGCAGGTGCTCGCGGGTTTCTTCCTGCAGACGCTTGAGCTTGCCGCGGACGGCGAGTTTCTTGACGTGGCTGAAATGGTCAACGAACAGATCGCCGGCGAGATGGTCGAGTTCGTGCTGGGCGGCGCGGGCGAAAAATCCCTGGAGCGTCGTGGTGCGGGGCTGTCCGTCCAGGCCCAGGTGTTCGATCGTGACGGACCAGGACCGTTCGACGCTGCCGGTGATGCCGGGGAAGCTGAGGCAGCCTTCTTCGAGGCTGCAGGTGTCGTCCGAGGCTTCGACGATCCGGGGATTGACGAGCGCCAGGCGCAGGGGCACATCGGGATTGAGACGGGGGCCGGTTTCCTCTTCGCGGTCATAGGATTCGGGCAGTTCGATCACGCAGACGGACTCGGTACGGCCTACCTGCTGGGCGGCCAGACCGACGCCCTGGTTGGCTTTCATCGTGGCGAACATGTCCTCGATCAGGGCCAGAATTTCCGGGGTGATGGCGTCCACGGGGCGGGAGGATTCCCGCAGGACCGGGTCGCCATAGGTATGGATGGAAAGCAATGAACTCATAACGGGGGAGACCATACGCCGCGAGGGAGGCCTTCGCAACCCCAAGCCGCAACCCCAACACGCAGATGCGCCCATCACAACCCAGAATCCGGATTTTCCACGGTGTGGAAAAAAGTTTCCATAGCATGGAAAACCCGTCGAAAAATTTTCCATGCCGTGGAAAATCCCGAAAAATCCGGCCCGCTCCCCGCCCGGCAATCTGTCTCGGTTATTATAATAACCGAGACAACCCGCCCGTCCGGGGCCGTTCTGACTAAGCGGTTCTGACTAAGCGGTTCTGTCTTGCCGATGCGGGGCGGGCCGCTAGAATGCCGGCCATGGAAATCGCGTGGAAACGGCGCAGGTCGCATGCCTGGACGGCGGCCCTCTGGGTGGCCCTGATCGCCGTGCTGGCGGGCGCCGGGCTTTTCGCGCTGCGTCACTGGCACAACCGGGCCATTCATGAGATGGCGGCTCAGGCGGTGGCTGAACGCGGGCAGTGGCTGGCGATGAATCTGGCGCTGCGGGCGGCCTCGTCCGCCGCACGCGATGACGGAGCCGGATCCTGGCAGGATTTTTCCGAACTGCTGCGCTCCCTGCGCGAACTCGAAGGAGACCTGGAATATGTATCGGTCCGGCGCGAGGGCGTCACACTGTTTCAAGAGCACGTCCAGGGTGAGGCCGGACCGGCCGACCTGTTGGACTATTCCTTTGAAGGGCCGGTGCAGATTGGGCGGCAGAACCTGACGGCAGGCGACGGAGGGATTCCCGTCGTGACATTTACGGTGGCCATGACGCATCCGCAGCGGGAGCCGGTCGAACTGGAGATGGGGCTTCGCCGGCGCGCGGTGGAGCGGGAGGAGTGGGCGGCGGCCAACGCGGTGGAGTCCATGTACCGGCTGAGTCTGGCGGCGATGGGGGCCTGCTTCGGCATCTGCCTGGTGTTGGTGGCGGGCATGGTGCACCGCGAAGAGCGGAGGGAACAGGCCCGCCGCCGGGAAGAACACCTGGCGTTTTCGGGCATGCTGGCTAACGGTATCGTTCATGATTTCCGCAATCCCATGTCTAGCCTGCGGCTGGATGCGCAGATGCTGGCCAAGGAGGCGGAGCGGGGCGAAGGGGCGCGTCCGGAGCGCATCGGGGAATTGGCGGGGCGGATGAAGCACACCCTCGACCGGATGGACAAGGTGTTTCAGGAATTCCTGTTGCTGGCGCGGCCGGGCGAGTCGCCGGCCGAGCGGCTGGATCTGGCGGCCTGCGCCCGCGAGTGCCTCGAGATGCTGGCGCCCCGCTTCGAGGCGGCCGGTGTCACGCCGGTCGTGCAGGCGGAATCCGGCGCGCTGATCGTCCGGGCGTCCGCGCCGGCGGTGAAGCGTGCGCTGATGAATGTGCTGCTGAACGCCCTGCAGCATGCGGGGGCGGGCGGGCAGGTACGCGTGGAGGGATCGCGGGAGGCCGGCCGGGTGCGGCTGGATGTCTGCGACACCGGGCCGGGCATTCCGCCCGGCAGCCGGGAACGGATTTTCGAGATGTTTTTCACCACCCGCCCGCAGGGTACGGGGCTGGGGCTGTTTTTGGCCCGTACCGCGGTGGAAAACAACGGCGGCGTTCTCGGGGTGGCCGATGCCGGCGGCCCGGGCGCCCGGCTGCGGATGGAGTTTCCGCCGGCGGAGAAGGAGGGGGCATGAACCCGCGCATCCTGATCGTGGAAGACGATGCCGATCACGGTTCCTCGCTGGTCGAGGCGATCCGGGGCATGGACTACGACGTGGAATGGGCGCCGGGCGGCCGCGAAGGCCTGGCGGCGTTCCGCGACCGCGGGGCGGATGTCGTGCTGACGGACCTGGTGATGCCGGATCTCGACGGCATCGAGGTGATGCGCCGCATCCGGGAGATGGACGGGGGGCGCGCGCCGGTGATCCTGATGACGGCCTACGGGTCGGTGGACTCGAG
>CAZHSS010000083.1:0-6779 GCA_964535205.1 uncultured Verrucomicrobiota bacterium | reverse complement strand
CGCGGCGCTGGGACGACGAGGCGGGCGTCACGCTCTCGATGCGCTCGAAGGAATACGCCCACGACTACCGCTATTTTCCGGAGCCGGACCTGCCGCCGGTGGTGCTGGATGCGGCGACGGTCGAGGCCTGGCGCGCGGAGCTGCCGGAACTGCCGGCGGCGCGGCGCGCGCGGTTCATCGGCGACTACGGCCTGCCGGAATACGACGCCGGCGTGCTGACCGCCGACCGGGCGATCGCGGAGTATTTTGAGGCGGTGGCCAAGGCCTCGGGCAACTACAAGGCGGCGTCCAACTGGGTGATGGGCGAGGTGCTGCGGGCGCTGGGCGAGCAGGGAAAACCCGTCGCCGAGGCGAAGATCACGCCCGCGGCGCTGGCGAAGCTGATCGCGCTGGTGGACGCCAAGACCATCAGTTCCTCGGCGGCGAAGGACGTGTTTCAAGTCCTGTTCGACGAGGGTGGGGATCCGGCGGAGATTGTGGCGCAGAAAGGGCTGGCGCAGGTGAGCGACACGGGGGCGATCGACGGTTTCGCAGAGGAGGCCATTGCCGCCAATCCCAAGGTGGCCGACGATTATCGGAGCGGCAAGGAAGCCGCGCTGAAGTTCCTGGTGGGCCAGGTCATGAAGCTGTCGCGCGGGAAGGCCAATCCGCAACTGGCCGCCGAAGCGCTGAAGCAGCGGCTCGGGGGGTGAAGCCGCCGGAGGGGGGCGGGGAGAGGCGGAATCCGGCAACGATTCGACGGGAGGCTTCAACTCCCCGCTTGCCAAGCGGGGCGGGGAGTCGCATCCTGTGCGCGAAAACCGATGACGGCGCAACCGCCCAGTTCCGTTCCGCCGACCCCGATTCCCGGTTTTGGATCCGGTCCGGGGCCCGTGCGGTGGAAAGAAGCCTACGACCGGCTGCAGGCGATGCTGGAAGCCCTGCCGGATCTGCTGTTCGTGCTGGACCGCGACGGGCGCATTCACGACTATCACGCCCCGACCCTGGACCGGCTCTATGTTCCGCCCGACCGCTTTCTGGGGCGGACCATGAACGAGGTGTTGCCGGAGCCCGCCCGGGGGATCGTGGACTGGGCGATCCAGGACGCCGTGGTGCACGGGTTTCACCGGGGCAGCGTCTATCCGCTGGCCACTCCGTCCGGCAAGCGCTGGTTTGAAATCTCCATTGCGGCCCAGGGCGACCCGAACCGTCCGGAAGGACGGCTCGTGTCGATCGTGCGCGACATCACGGAACGCCGGGTGGCCCAGGAAACCCTGCGCGAGAGCGAAGCCCAGTTCCGCATGCTGACGGAAGGCATGAAGGATGTGGCTTGGGTGTTCGACGCCGAAGATCGCCGCTTTTCGTATGTCAGCCCATCGGTTGAAGCCTTGCGGGGGTTCACTCCCGAGGAAATTCTCGCCAGCCCGTTCGAGGAGGCTCTGGTGCCGGAGCAGCGGGAGGAAGTGGCGGCGCTGCTGGAGCAATCCGTTGCCCGGTTTCTCCGCGGCGAGATCGACGAAAACTTTTTTTTCACGCTGCAGATTCTCCAGCCCTGCAAGGACGGCCGCAAGGTGCCGTCCGAAGCCGTATGCCGGATTGTTCGGAATCCCCGCAGCGGCCGGCTGGAAGTCCACGGCCTCACCCGCGACATGTCGGCGCGCGTGCGCGCCGAAGAAGCGGTGAAGCAGAGCGAGCAGCAGCTTCGCCAGATCATGGATCTGGTGCCCCACTTTATTTTCGCGAAAGATGCGGAAGGCCGGTTCATCCTGGCCAACCAGGCGCTTGCCGATGCCTACGGCACCACCGTGGAGAACATCCTGGGACAGACCGATGCGCAGTTCGACGCCTCGGCGGAGGAAGTGCGGCATTTCCGTGAGGACGATCTGACGGTGCTGGCGTCAGGGACTCCGCTGGTTGTTCCCGAGGAAACCATCACCGACAGCCAGGGCCGCCAGCGAATTCTATCGACCACCAAAATTCCTTTTACCTGTTCCGATCTGCCGGATCCGGCCATTTTGGGCGTGTCCGTGGACATCACCGATCTCAAGCGTGCCGAGGCGGCGCTCCGCGAGCGGGATGAACGGTTCAAGGAGATTGCGGCGCAGAGCCGCATGCTGGTCTGGGAGGTGGATGCCTCCGGGCTGTACACCTACGTGAACGAGGTCTGCCTGGATCTGGCCGGCTATCGGCCTGAGGAACTCATCGGCAAGCGGCACTTTTACGACTTTCATCCCCCTGAACGGCGCGAGGAGCTCAAGGCCGCCGCATTTCAAATCATGCAGTCCCGGGCGCGCTTCGAGCATTTTGAAAACCCGGTTCTGGCGAGGGACGGAACGGTTTTCTGGGTTTCAACAACGGCGGAACCCCTTCTCGGGGAAGATGGTGCCCTGCTCGGCTACCGGGGGAGCAGTTTGGACATCACCAAGCGCAAGCAGGCCGAACAGGCATTGCGGGACAGCCGGGACCGCCTGAACCGCGCCCAGGAACTGGCCCATATGGGCAGCTGGGAACTGGATGCCGCCAGCGACAACCTGAATTGGTCCGATGAAGTCTATCGCATATTCGATCTGAAACCCGAGGAATTCGCCGGGACCTACGAGGCGTTTCTGGAATGCGTGCATCCGGAAGACCGCGCGAACGTGCATGCCGCCTACCGGGAATCGCTGCACAACGGGACCGACTCCTACGAAATCGAACATCGGATCGTGCGCCGGAAAAGCCGGGAAGTGCGCTGGGTGCACGAAAAGTGTTTTCATTCCCGGGATGACCATGGCCGCCTGGTTCGTTCCGTGGGGATGGTGCTGGACATCACGGAGCGCCGGCAGACGGAAGATGCCCTGAAAGAGAGCCAGGCCCGCTGGCGGGCGCTCAACGACAATCTGCCCGGCGGGCTGGTGTATCAGATTGATTCCGGCGTGGACGGGACGGAGCGCCACTTCCGTCTGATCAGCCAGGGCGTGGAAAAACTGCACGGGCTGACCATTGCCGAGGTGCTGGCGGATGCTGAAGCCCTGTACGGGCAGGTACATGAAGACGACCGGCCCCGGGTCGCGGAACTGGAAAAACGGGCCGCCGAAACCATGACGCCTTTTGCCGCGGAGGTCCGCTGCCGGCTGCCCGGCGGAGCGCTTCGGTGGCGGCTCTTCACGTCCGCCCCGCGACGGCTGCCCAACGGGCATCTGGTTTGGGATGGCCTGGAATGGGACATCACCGAGCGCAAGCAGGCGGAAGACGCCCTGAAAGAGAGCCGGACCCGGATCCAGGCCTTGAGCGACAATCTGCCCGGCGGGTTGATTTACCAGCTGGATTCCGGGCAGGCGGGGGAACGGGCCAGATCCTCTATATCAGTCAGGGCGTTGAACTGCTGCATGGCCTCACACCGGAGGAGGTGATGCAGGACTCCGCGCGCCTGTACGGGCAGGTGGTGGAGGAAGACCGTCCGCTGCTGGCCGCCCGGACCATCCAGGCAGGCAAGACCATGACGCCGATGCACGTGGAGATGCGCTGCCGGCATCCATCCGGAGACATTCGCTGGATTTATGCGTGTTCAGCCCCACGGCGCATGCCCAACGGCCACATGATCTGGGACGGGATCGAACTGGACATCACCGAGCGCAAACAGGCGGAGGAGGCGCTTCGGAAATCGGAGGCCAAATACCGCCTGCTGCATGAAAGCATGCGCGATGCGTTCTGCCGCGCGGACCTGTCCGGGCGGATTCTGGAAACCAATGCCGCGTTCCAGACCCTGGTCGGCTATTCCCAGGAGGAACTCTCGGAACTGACCTACCAGGATCTCACCCCGGAACGCTGGCATGCCGGGGAAGAGCAGATCCTGGAAGACCTGGTCATGACGCGCGGCTATTCGGACATTTACCAGAAGGAATACCGCCACCGGGATGGCACCATCATTCCCATCGAGCTGCGCACGGTGCTGATCCGGGATGAGACCGGAGAACCGGCCGGCATGTGGGCGACGGTGCGCAACATCACGGCTCGGCTGCGGGTGGAGCGGGCGCTGCATCAGGCCACGGTGGAACTGGAACGCCGGGTGAAGGAACGCACGGCGGAACTGGAGGCGTCCCGCCAGGCCCTGGTGGAAAGCGAAGCCCAGTTCCGGCAGATGACCGACATCATCCAGGAAGTGTTTTGGCTGATTGACGCGACATCCGGCGAAGCCCTGTTCGTCAGCCCGGCCTTCGAGCAGATCTGGGGGCGGTCGCCCTCGAAAAACCGTCCCAGCGTGTTCACCTGGGTGGACAGTCTGCATCCGGACGACCGGGCGCATGCCCTGGAGGTGTTTCGCGCGGGGCTCAAGGAAGGTCAATTCGAGCCCCTGGAGGTGCGGGTGGTGCGTCCGGACGGTTCGCTCCGCTGGATCGAAGTCCGCGGCTGGCTGATGAGTCCGGCGCGGGGCGGGCATCCGCGGGTGGCCGGGACCATGCGGGACATCACGATGCGGCGCCAGCTGGAGGCGGAAATCCTCAACGCCAGCGAGGCCGAGCGGCAGCGGATCGGGCGCGATTTGCACGACAGCCTGGGGCAGTCGCTGACCGGCATCGGCTATCTGGCGGAAGCGATGAAGGAAGAACTGTCGCGGGCGGGGCGGCCGGAATCGGCAGAAGCGGGCAAGCTGGCGCGGCTGGTCGAGGAAGCGGCTGACCGCGCCCACGCCATGGCCAGGGGGTTGATGCTGGTGGACATGCGCCGGGGGGGCCTGACGGCCGCGCTGCAGGAACTGGCGCTGCGCACCCAGGAACTGTTCCACATCGAATGCCACTACGAAGGGCCGGATGAAATCACGCTGGACGACATGGAAACGGCGGGCCAGTTGTACCGGATCGCCCAAGAAGCGGCAACCAACGCGGCCAAGCATGCCCGTGCCGACTTGATTGTGATCCGCCTGGAAGCCACACCGGCGAAGCTGGAACTGACGGTGCGGGACACGGGGAAGGGGTTGCTGCCGGATGAAACCGATGCCACGGGAATGGGCCTGGGCATCATGCGGTATCGGGCGGGCCTGATCGGCGCGTCATTCTCGATCGAGGGGGCGGCAGGACGGGGAACGACCATTCACTGCCATCTGGCCCGGACCCGGTTGAATCAAAAGGAGGACCCGCATGAAAACGACCCCGGAAAAACATAACGGACGAAAGCGAATCCTGATTGTGGACGACCATCCGCTGCTGCGCGACGGGTTGACCAAGGTGCTGAACCAGCAGGACGATCTGATGGCCTGCGGGGAGGCTGGCGATGCCCGCGGCGCCCTGGCCGCCATCGGCACCTGCCGCCCGGATGCCGTGATCGTGGATTTGACGATGGAAGACGGCAACGGGCTGGATCTGATCAAGGACCTCCATGCGCTGCATCCGGGGCTGCCGATGCTGGTGTTGTCCATGCATCATGAAAACCTCTATGCCGAGCGGGCGATCCGCGCCGGTGCCAAAGGATACGTCATGAAGCGCGAGCCGGTCGGCGTGGTGCTGGAGGGATTGCGGAAGGTCCTGGGCGGACATCTGGCGCTGAGCGAAAATATGGTCTGCCGGATGCTCAGCCAGCCCAAGCGCGCCCGGGAGGACGGCGCAGGATCGCCGTCGGATCTCTTGAGCGACCGGGAACTGGATGTATTCCGTTTGCTGGGGGAAGGACTGGGGACCCGTCAGATTGCCGCCAAGCTGCATGTCGCCACCAGCACGGTGGAGACGCACCGGGCGGGCATCAAGCAGAAACTGGGCCTGGACAGTGCCACCGAACTGGTGGCGCGGGCCGCCCAGTTTGTGCTGGACGAGCAAGACCAATAAATTCCATCGGGTCGTCCCGCCCCGATGGGGGGGGGGGGGCTCCCGGATTCCACCACCATCGAAACGTTTTTTCCGCGAATTGCCGTGGAATGGGGATGTTGTTACGGTTGCATTAGAAATAGTTGACAAATAGTAGCCATGCAAACGGACAACAGGATGGATGTGACCAGGGCAGAGCAGGTGGATGCGCAGACCTGGAGGGTGGAAGTGAACTGGCCTAATGCAAATGGGTTGCATGGGCGGGAAGCGGCGACTTTGCTGAAGCTGGGGCGGATTCACAAAGCCACGCTCGTATTGGAATGCTCCGGCCAGAAAGCCGATGTGGAGAGCCTGATGGGGTTGCTGTCCATGGAGGCTTCCGACAAGGCCCCGCTGATTGCCACGGCCAGCGGACCCGACGCCGAACCCCTGATCCGCGCGATTGAACAATGCTTCCAGCAAGGGTTTGAATCCATGGCGGGGAGCATGGGCAAAACCTGTTTCCGCCAGAAATTCGAACGGCATTTTCAACTTCCGCAATAGGGGGGAGGGAGCCTCTGCCGGCGGCTTTCGAGCCGGGCCGAAGGCCTTGGCGGATTCCGCTATGATGCATCCGCAGGAACCGCCATATCCTCAAGCGTTTGATATTGGATAGATTGATTCACGAAAGATGCCATGAGCCAAACGATCATTCCAACTTCCCTGGTCCGGTGGGCCCTGGTGGAGCGTCTGTATCCCGATGACATCGCGGACAAGGTTCGCCAGAGCCTGCGGGTATTCCATTTGGCGCCGGAGATGTACGACAGCCCGGGCCTGAAGGGGCCGGCCAAGCGTGCGGAACTGCTGATCAAGCTGGCCTATTGGCTGGCCAAGGGGCGGCTGACGGCCGACCAGTTCCGGGAGTGGGCGGAGCGGATTCCTGCGGAAGACAACGGGGGATGGGACATCGACCTGTGCGCCGCATCCCATGGATCCCTGCTCGGCAACGTGTTGAAAATGGGCGTGTTTGTTCCCCTGCAGGAA
>CAZHSS010000082.1:6297-6785 GCA_964535205.1 uncultured Verrucomicrobiota bacterium | reverse complement strand
AACCGCTATACGCTTCCCGTCGTCTCCATCGCCACCGATGCCGCCAACCTCTTCGACGACGACATCGGCATCTATACCCCCGTCAACGACAACATGCTGCAATCCGGCAGCGCCTGGGAGCGGCCGGGCACCATCGAATTCTTTGAACCCGACGGTTCGCTCGCTTTCGACGGCCCCATCGGCATCCGCCTCCACGGCAATACCACCCGCACTCGCCCGCGCAAGGCCCTGCGCATCTATGCCCGCGGCGACGGCCCCTTCGAATACCAACTCTTCCCCGACAAACCCGTCGCCGAATTCGATACCTTCATCCTCCGCAACGGCGGCAATGACTGGGGCAACGGCGTTATCCGCGACCTGTTCCTCCAATCGCTCGCCGAAAATGCCCGCCTCGACCGCCAGTTCGGCCGGCCCGTCCTTGTCTTCCTCAACGGCGAATACTGGGGCCTCCACGACCTGCGCGACCGCTTTGACGACGGCTACGCCCT
>CAZHSS010000082.1:0-6287 GCA_964535205.1 uncultured Verrucomicrobiota bacterium | reverse complement strand
CGCCACCCCCAACATCCCCGTCTATGATGACGGCAACGAAAACCTCGGGGACGATTACGCCGATCTCTGGGAGTACATGCGGACCAACAATCTCGCCAACCCCGATGCCTATGCGGCCGTCCTGGACCGCCTCGATGCCGGTAGCTTCATGGATTTCTTCCAGGCCAACATTTTCTTCGGCAACACGGACTGGCCCGGCAACAACCTCCGCGCCTGGCGGTCCGTCGAAACCAACCGCACCGAAGGCGCCCCCGCCTTCCTCGACGGCCGCTGGCGCTACATGCTCTACGACGCCGATTTCGGCTTCGGACTGGATTTTATCTACGTGCCGGGCAGTTCCAATTATGTCTTCCAACCCGGCCAGCGCGATTTCGGCTATTTCGCCCGGCACGACACCCTCGCCTTCGCCGCCAACGACACCCCGGAGGGAGCCTACTGGTCCAACGAGCCGGACGGTACGCTTATGTTCCGGCGCCTCCTCGACAATGCCGGATTCCGCCAGGACTTTGTCACCCGCTTCTGCGACCAGCTCAACACCGCCTATTCCCGCGCCCACGTCACCAACCGCTGGGCCCAGTGGGTCGCCCTCCTCGCCCCGGAAATGCCCGAGCACGCCGCCCGCTGGCGCCAGCCGACCAACTGGAACTACGAGTGCGACCGCATCCTCGCCTATGGCGAGCAGCGCACCGACGCCGTCCGGGGGCACATCCAGGACTTTTTCGGCCTCTCCGCACCCGTGGACCTGACGATCGTGGTCACCAACCCCGCCGCCGGCTTTGTCCGCATCAACACCCTCGACCTCGATGACGCCACCGCCGGCTTTGCCGGCTATCCCTGGACCGGCGCCTATTTCACCAACTACCCGGTCTCCCTTACCGCTGTCGAACGCACCGGCTACCAGTTTGTCGCCTGGTTGAAGGATACGGAAGTCTTCAGCGCCGACCCTTCCGTTGAACTGACCCTCACCAACGCCGCCCAGTTCGAAGCTGTGTTCATCCAGGATCTTCCGCCCCAGATCGTCGCACCCGGCATTGTGTTTCAACAGTTGATCGAAGACACCTCGCCCGCCCAGTTTGACCTCGACACCATCTTCTTCGATCCCGAAGGCACCCCCCTGACCTTTGATGCCGCCTCCGGCGACACCAACCTCGTGGCCGTTGCCGTCCTGGATTCCACTTTGTCGGTCATCCCGCTCCGGCGCGGCGAAGCCGATGTCACCATCACCGCATCCGATGGCACCACAACCGCCGATTTGTCTTTCCGCGTCCTGGTCCACCCCGCGCCCCATGTCCTCCTAAACGGCCCCTTCGCGTTCGGTGAGTGGAATCCCGGGCTGCCCGAGAAAACCTACCCCGAACACATGCTGTTTCTCCAAAGCGACGAAAATGATCCCGGAACCAACACCCTCCTTCGCAATGCCTACTACATCGCCCACGACGACTACCACGCCGACGACGCCGACAAGATCGGCTTCCCCTACAAATTGACCGGCCGCACCCGCCTCAATGGGCTGGGTGACGACGGCATCGCCTTTATCAATACCGGCCGCGGACGCGACCTCGGCGGCGCCCTCCTCGCCCTCGATACCCGCGGCGTGACGAATGCGCCGATCACCTGGCTCGGCGGCACCGTTCTGCCCAATTTCCGCCTCTACGCCATCCGCCTCCAATATCGCGTCGGGCTGGACGACGACTTCGCCGACCTGACGGACGGCGACGGCCAGCCGGTCGAATATCTGCGCAACGAGACCGCCGGCCACGCCCAGCCGTTTGCTCCCGTCCTCCTCCCGGCCGAAGCCCTCGGGCAGGAATACGTCCAGCTCCTCTGGCGCTATTACTGGACGGACCCCGGAGGGCTGACCGGCTCCCGCGCCCAGCTCCGCCTCGATGACATCCGCGTGGACAACCGCCTCGCCGGCTTCTCCGCCTGGCAGCTGGATCAATTCTCCCCCGCCGAACTCGCCGATCCCGCCCTCAGCGGCCCCCTCGCCGATCCCGGCGAAACCGGCGCCCCCAACCTGCTCCGCTACGCCTTTGGCCTCGGCCCCTCCAACGACTATGACGCCGCCCGCCCCACCGCCCACGTGCTGGACGGAATCCGCACCTTCCGCCATCGCGCGCTGGTCGATGGCGAAAGCGGCATCGCCTATTCTATCGAATCCACCACCAACCTCCCCCTCCAGGATTGGACCCCCGCCGAAATCGGCCGCGACCTGTTTGAATCAGACGCCATCCCCACCGGTGACGGCCTCACCGAAACCGTCGAATACGAATTGTCCGACGAACATCTCCCCGCCCCCCGCCACCTCCGCCTCAAAGTCACCCTGACCGAATAACCCCGCCCCCGGACCGGCGGCTTCCAGCCGCCGACCGGCTATAGCCCGATCACAAAATCCTCGGCCTTGTGCCGATCACGCCGATCGTCGCAGTCCCTGTCCGATCCCTCTATTCGCGTCGAGCCCCCTTCGTCTGTCAGATTCTTCCCCACGGTCCAGACGATCTCTTTCTCCGCCGAATAGCGGAACGGCTCGCCGTCGTACGGATCCCGCGGCACACCGTCCAAATACTCCGGCACCAGCTCCGCCAAGGCCTCCGGCCGGCGCCCCCGGTCCCGTTGGAACCGCTTGCAGGCCACGGCCAATTTGGCACCCGCCACCAACGCTTCCTTCCGGCATTGGACTTCCACAAGGTTATCCAGTGCCGGCATCAGGAGGGTCCTCAGCAGTTCCCCGATCGAATTCGGACGATGCCAGTTGTCCATGGGCGACCAGCGTTCCGGCTCCGGCCCCGTCTCACTCAGCGGCAGGGCCGCCCGGCGAATCACCTCCCCATAACTCTCCGCGAACATCGCCTTGGTCCGGTTCGGCTGGAAACAGTACTTCCAGCCCGCCAGGGTTCCGATCACCCAGCCGAACCAGGAATCATCCGCCATCCACAAGGCCCCGCTCATCATCTCCCGGGGCGACGCGGCAACCCGGTCGATCATCTTCGACGCCCCGGCATATTCCGCCTGGAGCGCCAGCACCAATCCCCGCTCGATCAGCCCCAACTCTTCCAGCCCCTCCGCCAGGCGATACAGCACATCCGTCGGAACCGCGGAGTCCTGGGCCAGGGCCAGCATCTCCTGCACGCCCATGTCCAGGATGGCGATTCCAACCAGATAGTTGATCAGGCACGCCGCGTCCTGCTGGATCAGGTTTCCCATCTTCGCTTCTGTCAGGCTGGCCTCCAGGGCTTCTTCCATGCGCCCCTCGGTCCGCGCCAGATACGCCTGCACCTCCAGCACCCGTCCGATTGTCAACCAGGGGCCGATGTACGGAACCAATGTCTCGAAATCCTCGACCGGCGGCGTGATGCAGGCCTTGCACTCCGTTCCCTGCCGCACCAGGGCCAGGGCCTTCGCGTTGGCCGCGATCTGGCTTCGGACCTCCTCCACGTCCACCGGCTTCCCTGCCCGGTACTCGCTCAGCAGGATCGAATTCGTCGATTCCACCAGGAGGTTCGTCGCCTGCAGAAACAGCGTGTAGGCATTGGCCTCCGGCTCCACCTCTTTGCGCTCCACCCCGTAATCCGGGACCTCCGGCGCGGGGCCATCCCATGGCCCGTATTTCAACATCCCCCACACCAGCGCCCAAAACGCCGCCACCCCCGCCAGCCCGATCCAAAACCTCTTCATGCCATCAGCCTAGCACCCGCCCCTTCCCGCGGCAAGACCACCCGCCGCCGGGCAACTCCCGGCATCGCTCCGCGATCCCGGACCCCCACGGGCTTGTCCCGTGGGTGAATCAGTTCCGCCTTACGGCAGCCAGCGCAGGCCAATCACCACTTCCTGGCGAAGCTCCGGCAATCCATCCTGCGCCAGCGGCAGGCGCAATCCAACCTCGGCAGCCCAGTTGCGGGCTTCATACAGAAGGCCCATGACCGCATCGGATCGCGATTCGCCGCCTGTAGTTACTTCGTTCAGCCACTCCGCCACGGCATACCACGCCCCCCGGGTGTCCACGGCATATGTCGCCGGCGCCAGCCGATACAGATAGGAACCATTCAGCCGGAATCGATCGTCTTCCCCGATCCGCCCCGTCCAATCCACCTGCCCGTTCAATCCATGCCGTCCCAGAATCGCCGTGGTCGCCACCCCCAGCCGCGGCGAAACATGTGACGAATCGCGCATCCTGTCCTCGCCGGGCAGATCGGCACCCGCCATCACCGACGCCCGCCAGGTGTCCAGCGGCCCCAGATCCTTCCGCAACAATCGCTGCTTCAGCAACAGTCCTGCACGCACAAATCCGCTATCGGCTTCGCCGCCCCCTTCCCGACGCGCCCACTCCGATTCCAACAACAAGGCAGTCGACGAGCGCACGCCATACGCCAGTTTCAACTCCAACGCCTGTCGCCGGGCCTCCGGTCCTGCCGCGTCATACTCCGCCGCAGTTCCCAGCGCCCGCACATAGGCTTGCCCCTGCGCCGGATGGGTTGCCGCATCCATGTAAGCCGGCTCCTGCGCCGCCGCCAGACCGGCCGCACACCAAACCACCGCTGCCCACCCTGCCCTCATGGTTCCCTGGCGGGCCGGACATCCTTCAAGGTGAATCCGGCCTGCTCCACGGCGTTGAGCCACTGCCACCGCGATACCGACTGGCCTTCGGCCAGCCGGACGGATACCGCGCCCGTGTTCAGGTCGATCTCCACCTGCTCCACCCCCGGAATGCGTTTCAACTGGCCGGTCAGGTTGTTCGAACACAGCGGACAACTCAGCCCGTACACGGTCAGAACAACGGTACTTGCATCGGTCTGTGCGGGGACGGGGGGGCCTCCTTCCGGTCCCTCTGCCCGGAGCGGCTCGCCCCGCGCCAGAAGAAGAACGACGATGATCAGGATCTTTTTCATTCTTATCTCCTTTCTGCTCAGGGTTGGGTTTCTTCTCAGTATTGTTTCTTCATCACCCGCAGCAGCTCGTCTATCTTGGCACCCGTCTCCTTGGACGAACCGGATTTGAACGCATGGCTGACGCAATGCGCCATGTGCTTCTGGAGAATCCGCAGTTCAACCGCCCGCAAGGCGGACCGCGCGGCCTGGATCTGCGTGAGGATATCCATGCAGTATTGCTTCTCTTCGACCATCCGCTGGATGCCCTGTACCTGGCCGGCAATGCGGCGAAGCCGCGGAAGCGTCTCTTCATGCGTCGTGCCGTGAACGGTTGCTTTCATATCTTCAATATACCCCATAGGGGTATATGTGCAACCGCCCCCCCCCAGGGTCAGCCCTTATATGTTAAATCACGCATTCGTCTTCAACTCGCCGCGCTCGGCCAGATGCAGCACGAAATCCCCCAGCGCCCGCGCCAGTTCATCGCGTGTCTTGCGGTACACATCCACCGACCAGCCGACCGGATCCGCCACGTCCCCCGCCGGCCCCGCTCCGAATCCATGCACCAGGAAGGTCTTCTGTTCCGCTTCCGGAAAACGCCGCGCAATCTCCCGCCGGTGTCCCTCCGCCATCGCCAGAATCACGTTGGCCCCGTCCACCAGCGTTTTCGTCAGCCCCCGGCTGCGATGTCCGGAGATATCCACGCCGATCTCCCGCATCGCCTCCACGGCCTCCGGCGTGGCCGGACTGCCGTCCCACGCCGCCACCCCCGCCGATTCCGCCGTCCAGCCTTTTCCCGCCAGCTTGGCGTTCAGCCACCCCTCCGCCATCGGGCTCCGGCACGTGTTCCCCGTGCACACCACCAACACTTTTTTAAGCTGGCCGCCTTCCGCCATTCTTAATTCTTCATTCTTAATTTTTAATTGGTTTTAATAGGCTTTAGCCATTAAAACCCGCTGCGCGCTCGGCTTGCCCGTCAATATGCAAACGCCCGGCCCGCGCCCCGCTTCCGGAATCTGATCCTCGAACGGCAGACACCGGATGCTCGTCTCGAACCGCTTGGCCATCGTGTCCTCGTCCTCGCGCGTTCCCGCCCAGTGCACCCAGGCAAAGCCCCCGCCCTCGCCCTTGAAGAACGCCTCGAAGTCCTCGATCGTATCGATGATCCGCGTCTTCTTCTCGCGCATGATCCGCGCCCGCTCCAGCAGATCCTTCTGCAGCGTATCCATCAGCGCCGGCATCCCGCCGATCGCCTCCGCCCGCGCAATGAACTGCTTCTTGCGCTTGCGCTGCTCCTGCTCCGTCTCGCCGTCCTGCTCGATCACGAACCGCCGCACCACGCACAGCGACCCCTTTTCCAGATCGCGCGGGCCGATCTCGATCCGCACCGGCACGCCCTTGCGCTCCCACTCGTAGTACTTG
>CAZHSS010000081.1:0-6859 GCA_964535205.1 uncultured Verrucomicrobiota bacterium | reverse complement strand
ATCTGCACGGTCGCGGAATGAGCAGCCAACTCCAGGCGCAACGCACGGGCGAGCTGTTCGACCCCGGCCTTGCTGATCATGTACGGCGAGCCACCGGGGCCGGGGGGCGCGGCGTCGTAGCCTGGCGTCATGGTCGCGACGGGGAGTCGGAGCCCGCGGGTGCGGGCGGCGCGTCGGCGCCGTCGCCGCATGCTGAGCGTGGCGCACGACCTGACCGCCAAGCTGAACTTCTATCTCAGCGGCGCCTACACCCTGAACGCCTATGATGCGGATTACGCGCTGGATCCGACCCTCGAAGACGGGGATGAAAACACCTTCCTGGTTTCGATGCGCCTGAGCTACCGGCTGAACCGCGTGAACTGGCTGGAGGCGGGCTATCAGTTTGTCATGCTGGACAGCGATCTGAACGGGCGCGAAAGCTACGAGCGCAACCGGGTGGATCTGGGCTGGAAGATCCAGCTCTTCTAGTCCTGTTCGGCGGGAAAGGCGACCGGCACCGGCCGCCTTTTCCCTGTCCCCGGTGCATGGCAGACCGGACGGGGCCGTCCCAGCCCCGTCCGCATTTATCAGGATGAGACCCCATGGCAGAAGACAACCAGACCTCGGCCCTCCATTTTCTTGATTACTGGCGGGTGATCCGCGACCGCAAGGAGGTCATCCTGGCGGTGGCGCTGCTGACGATCGTGACGGGCACGGCCTACACGCTGATGATGCCCAAGAAATTCACGGCGACCACGCAGCTGGAGGTTCGCGAGGATGCCATGGACGTGGATCCGTTCTACGACCGGCAGGCCACCCGGATGGGCTACAATCCGTTCTTCCTGATGACGCAGGAGAAGATCATGCGTTCGCGTCCGGTGCTGACGGAGGTGATCCGCCGGCTGAACCTGCAGCGGGTGTGGGGCGCGGAGCTCAACGAGGACAAATCGCCGATCACGATCGACCTGGCGTTGCAGATTCTGTCCAGGAGCCTGCGGGTGGAGCAGGACCGCGACACGGTGCTGATGAACATCCGGGTCACGACGGAGGATGCGAAGCGCTCGGCGGAGGTCGCCAACGAAATCGCCAACGTGTACCGGGACCGGCGGCTGAACGCCAAGCGGCGGGAAATCCAGCGGGCCATTGACGCCATCAGCAACGAGGTGCGCAAGCAGCAGGAGCGGGTGGAGGAGGCGGAGGCCGAACTGCAGCGCATCCGCGAAGAGCGGGGCATTTCGCTGATCGGCCGGATGGGAATGGGCATCCGGGTCGAGACCACGCGGCTGAACATGCTGGAGAGCGAACGCAGCGCCGCCCGGGTGGAGATGCTGGTGCGCAAGGCGCGGCTGGAGCAGCTGGAAAACCTGGACGGCACCGAACTGATGGAGGCGGCGGCCTACATCGTGCAGGATCCCACCCTGATGTCGATTCGGCAGCAGTTGATTGACAGCGAGGTCAGCCTGGAGCTGATGCTGAACACCGGCGTGGTCGGCGAGAATCATCCCGACGTGCTGCGCCTGAAGGGGGCGGTGGACGAACTGCGCCGCCAGCTGGATTCGGCGCTGGCGGGGCTCAAGGCCGGCCTGCGGGCCGACTACGAGGTCGCCCTCCAGAAATACAACGCGCTGGACGAGGAACTGCAGGCCATCAAAGCCCTCGATATCGAGTCGGAAGGCGCGGACTACCTGCCCTTCAGCCGGGCCGAGCGCAACGTGCAGGTGCAGCGCGACATTCTGACGGCGCTGCGGGCCCGCGTGACGCAGACGGGCATCGAGGTCGAGGTGCCGCGCACGACGGTGGAGATCATCGAGGAAGCGGAGCCGCCGCAGCGTCCGTCGAGTCCGCTGGTCGTGCTGAACATTTTCCTGAGCGTGGTGCTGGGGCTGCTGGCGGGCGTGGGCCTGGCGTTCTTCGTGGAGTACCTCGACGTGTCCATCAAGACCGTGGACGAGGTGGAGAAATACCTGGGTCTGCCGGTGCTGGCGGTGATTCCGCAGCAGTCGCGGCCGCTGACCGAAGCCGGGCAGTCCAGCGGGCAGGGCGAGGCCTACCGGTCGCTGCGCACGAGCCTGGCGCTGCTGGCGCGGGAGGGCAACCAGAAGATCTTCGCGGTGCTCAGCGGCGGCGTGGGCGAAGGCAAGTCCACCACCCTGTTCAATCTCGCCTATGTCTGCGCCGAGCAGGGCAGCAAGGTGCTGATCATCGACTCCGACCTGCGCCGCCCCGTGCAGCACAAGATGGTCGGCCTGCCCAACCGCATCGGGATGGTCAACGTGCTGACCGGGGAAATGAAGGCCGAAGAGGTCATTCAGGAAACCGGGGTGCCGAACCTGTGGATGATGACCAGCGGACGGCTGCGCCGCGGGTCCATGGGCATCATGAACAGCCCGCGCCTGCGCGCGGCGCTGGATGCCGTCAAGGACCAGTACGACTATGTTCTGCTGGACTCGCCGCCGATCCTGGGCGTGACCGACGCCGCGATCCTGGCGGGCGAGGTGGACGGCGTGCTGCTGGTGGTGCAGTACCGCAAGTATCCCAAGATTATCTCGCTGCGCGCCAAGCGCATGATCGAAAACGCGGGCGGCCGTCTCCTCGGCTCGGTGCTGAACAACATCAACATCATGCGCGACGATTACTACTACTACTACCACTATACAACGAAGAAGTATTATGGTAGCACGAAGCATGAACAAGACGACGATGCAACGGAAGCCTGAGACGTGAATCCACTGGTTTCGAAACGACTGCTCCTGGTCCCGCTGCTGGCCGGCCTGCTGGCCGCCGGGTGCTCCACGGCCCCCAGCCACAACCGGCGCATCTACGACCGGTACGCCCAGCTGGTGGCGGAACGCAGCCGGGCGCCGGTCTCGACGGCCGCCGTCCGGGAGACCGAGGAAAAGGCCGCCCCGGCCGTCCGCGCCGAAGAGTCCCGCCCGGCCCGGCCCGCGGCGGCGCGCAAGCCCGCGGCGGCCAAGCCGGCGCCGAGTGCCCGCCCCGTTGCCCCGCCCGCCCCGCCTCCGAAACCCGCGCCCGAACCGCCGGCGGCCCCGGCTCCGGTGCAGATCATCGCCCCGGCCCCCGCCGCGCCGGCTCCGGCAGCGGAACCGCCGGCACCAGAGGCCATCTCCGAGGGCGGGGGCTATATGCTCAAGTCCAGCGACGTGGTGCAGATTGCGCTGCGCGGCATCCCCAATGCGGAGGCGATTGAATCCATCATTGATGAAAACGGGCTGGTGAACCTGCCGTTCATCAACGAAGTGCAGGCCGCCGGCCGGACGGCGTCCGAACTGGCCCGCCACATCCGCCAGATTTATCTCGACGAAGGCATTTACCGGAACATCTCCGTGACCGTGGTGGTGCCCACCCGGTATTATTTCGTGCAGGGTGAAATCCGCGCTCCGGGCCGCTATCAGCTGGTCTCGGCCACGCGCTTGTCGCAGGCCATCGCCGGGGCGGGGGGCTACACCGAATTTGCCAGCGGGCGGGTCGTCATCAAGCGCGGCGGAAAGATCGTCAAGAACATCCGCAACGCGCGTCGGCTGGAACGAAGCCCGGAAGATGACATTCTGCTGGAGCCGGACGACATCATCGAGGTGCAGCGCAGCCTCTGGTAGGCGGCGTGCGCGGCGGCGCCATGGAGAATCGCCGGGAGCGGGTCGTACCGGGCCGTCGGCCTTCTCCGCGGGAGCGCGTCTATGATGTGCTGTCGCTGCTGCTGCTGATGTGGCCGGCGACCGGGGGCATGGGGCTGATGGGATCCACGCGCGTCTGGGGCTATGCCCCCGGGCTGGCGCTGTCCCTGGCCGGATCCGCCCTGGTGCTGACCCGTCCCCTGTGGTTTTCCCGGACGCCGCGCTGGGCGATCCCGCCGGGGTTTTTCCTGTGGGCGTTGACGGCGGCGTATGTCGCGCTGGGCGTGGTCTGGGCGGCGGTGCCCCACGCGGCGCGCGAAGCGGCCTTGCGCTGGGGGTGCCTGCTGGCGGCCGGCTTTTCGTGGACCCAGCTGGGGTTTCGCGAGCACCGCTGGAAATGGGTGATCGGCGTGCTGCTGGCGGCGGTCGCCCTGAACGGACTGTATGCGTGGGTGCAGCACATGGACGGATCGCGCATGGTGCTGTGGATGCCGCGGGCCGAGCAGTACGGGCTGCGCGCCAGCGGGACCTATCTGTGTCCCAACCATCTGGCCAACCTGATCGCCATGCTGGTTCCGGTGGCGATGGTGCTGATCGCGCTGCCCGCCGCTGGATTTCCGCTGCGGATGCTGTCGGGGTACTATCTGGTGGTGACGCTGCCGGTGCTGTACTGGACCCAGTCGCGCAGCGGCTGGCTGGGCATGGCGGGCGGCGTGGGCGTGGCCCTGCTGCTGCTGGCGTGGAGAAAAAGCCGGGCCTGGCTGCTGACCGCCGCGGTGGCGCTGCCGCTGCTGGGCGCGGCCGGCGGGTTCGCCGCCTGGCACGCCTTGCCGGCGGTCCGGGAGCGCATTGGCCAGGTGCTGGAGAATCCGGCCAGGGCCGGCGGCATCCGCATGGAGATGTGGCGGGACGCGCCGGCGATGTTCCGCGCGCGGCCGTGGCTGGGCCATGGCGGGGGGGGGTATGCGTGGGCCTATCCGCCGTATCAGAAAAATGTGACCCAGCATCTCCACTACGACTATGCCCACAATGACTACATTCAGCTGGCGCTGGAACATGGCGCCGTCGGATTCGGGCTGGCGGGCCTGGCCCTGCTGGCGAGCGTCTGGGGAATCGGCCGGGCCGTGCTCCGCAGCCGCTCGGACGAGCCGGCGGTGCTGCTGGCGGGCGCGGCGGGCGCGCTGACGGCCTGCCTGTTGCATGCGCTGTTCGATTTCAATTTCCATATCTTTCCCAACCCGCATGCGCTGGTCTGGGTGGTCGGACTGTCCTGGGGCGTCTGGGCGGCGATGGAACGGGGGGCGGAAGTGCCGGCCGGCCGCACCCAACTCCTGCGCCGGGCGGCGGGCGCCGCGGGCGCGGTGGCCTGTGTACTCGGCGTCTGGGGGGCGCTGTCCATGGGCATGGCCTATTTCTGGAATCTGAAAGCCGATCTGGCGCGCAGCCGGCTGGAGTGGGATCGCGTGGAACGGGATTACCGCCGGGCCATCCGCTGGGACCGGCTGGACTGGCAACCGCATCTGGGGCTGGGGCATTTCCAGGCCGGCCGGGCGCTGTGGTACCGCGACCCGGATCTGGCGGCGGAGCAGGAAGGCAAGCGGCGGCTGGCGGAGGAAGCCATCGGCCATTACGAGGCGGCGCTGGCGCGGAATCCCCGCGAGATGGCGGCGGAGTTCGGCCTGGCCCGCGCGCTCAACGCCGCCGGCCGTTCGGAGGAGGCCCTGGCGCACATCCGCCGCGCGGCGGATTACCAGCCGCGCCACGTGTTTTACCGCGAGCAGCTGGGCATCCAGCTGCGCCGGCTGGGCCGGGACCGCGAAGCCCTGGAGGTGTTTCGCCGGAACGTGGAGGACCAGGTGGCCACCGATGTCAGCACCCTGAACATCCGCGCGCTGGAACGCAACCTTGCGCGGGAAGAAGCCGCCGCGGGACCCGCCGCGGCGGACTGACGCCGCACTCGCGACGGGACCCGCCGCGGCAACGAATCCGGATTTTCCACGGTGTGGAAAAAAGTTTTCCATGGCGTGGAAAACTCCGCGGTCCGGCCGCTGCCGGATTCCATGGCGTGGAAAATCCGGACTGTGCCCGCCCGTTCCGGGGGGGGCTAGGTCCATTTCATAAATGATGTAGCCATGATCAATCCATCATCCCGGCTCACCCGGAGGGTTCGCCCTACCCAAGACCTGCCTCATCTGGCTTATGGTAGGGCGAGGCGTCCCTGCCGAGCCGGGCTGTTGGGGCGCTACATGTTTATTGGAACCGCTCTAAGACCGCCAGCGGGGGCAGACGCGCAGGAACGGGCACGCGGTGCAGGGTTCGGGGCGGTCGGTGCAGTCGAAGGTCTCGCCGTCGCCGGCGTCGTTGTGCTCGGGGTCCACCAGGGGAAAGAGCATTTCATCGGCGGAATCGCGGATGAAATCCCGCAGCGTTTCCAGGTCGTCGGCGGTGTAGGTAAAAGATTCTTCCTGGCCGGTCAGGGGGTTGCAGGCGACGGCGTCGATGGCGGCGGGATCGGCGGTCCATCGGTCGGCCGCGAGCAGGGCATAGATGCCCAGCTGGAGGCGGTGTTCCATCAGGGGGGTTGAACCGGTCTTCCAGTCGTAGATGACCACGCGTCCACCCCGGCGCACGACCAGGTCGGGAACGGCGTGGACCTTGAGGCCGTCGAGTTCGAAATGGGCGCGGCGTTCCACGGACAGCAGGGCGTCGTCGGGGAGTTCCCGGATTGCTTCCCAGAGGGGCGAAGCGAGAAACCCGCGGACGGCGTTGGAGACGCGTTCGACGGTGGCCTTCCATTCGTCGGGGGGCACGTCGATCCGGTATTCGTGCTCGAAGAGGGCGGGGGTGCGCACGGGATTCTGGCGGTAGGCGCCGGAGCGGGAGTCGCGGAATTCGCGGCGCATGAGGTCGATCTGTCGGGCCTCGACCTGGGCGGCGCGGGCGGGATCGCGGCGGGCGTGCCGGACCAGGGTTTCGATGGCGAGATGGGCGTGGTGTCCGGCCCATTGCTGGCGGGTGCTCAGCCGTTTGAGAATGTAGAGTTCGCGGGCGCGGGCGGGGGCGTGGTCGTCCCAGCCTCCCCAGGCGCCGTAGTAGGCGAAGTAGTAGCGCTTGAGGCAGGTCTGGAAGGTCTCGTGGCGGGAATGGGACCAGGAGAATTCGCGGGCAGGCGCGTTCATGGCGGCGGTGTCCTCTGGAGGCGGCGTTCGATGTCGCGGCGCCAGAGCCGGGCCAGGCCGCCGGTGGCG
>CAZHSS010000080.1:0-7037 GCA_964535205.1 uncultured Verrucomicrobiota bacterium | reverse complement strand
AGAAGTCCATGACCTCCTATAACCAGCGCCAGGCCGGCGGCGTCACCGTCCGCGAACCCATCGCCTCCTGGGGCGGGGCCTTCGGGCAGAACGATTTCACCCAGGTCGCCGGCGAGACCGTCACGCGCGCCTTCGGCGGCGGCCCCGGCCTCAACTACTTCTTCACCTTCAACGACCTGAACATTGACATGGTCATTGACATGGTGGCGTCCACCGGCGAAGGCCGCGTGCTGGCCACGCCCGTCATCCTGACCACCGACAACACCGAGGCCAGCATCATCAGCGGCCAGCAGATTCCCATCCGGACCGGCGACACCTCCAGCGGCGGCACCTACTACTCGGACTACGAGTACAAGGACGTCGGCGTACAGCTCAAGGTCAAGCCGCGGATCAATCCGTCGCGCTACGTCACGCTGGAAATCACCCAGTCGGCCGATACCCTCGGCGATCCGGTGGACGTGGGCAACAACAGCCGGATGTATGCGATCAACAAGCGCGAAATGACCGCGTCGATCTCGGTGCCGAGCCGGGCCACCATTGTGCTGGGCGGGCTGGTGCAGACGGACTATTCGCTGTCCAGCGCGCGTGTGCCCATTCTGGGCAGCATCCCGGTTCTGGGGGCGCTGTTCCGCAACGAAGACAAAAACCGCAAGCGCACCGAACTGCTCGTGCTGATCACCCCCTACGTGCTCATGAGCCCCGAAGAGGCGCGCGTGGAAACCCTGCGCCTGCACCAGGCCTCCAACGTCGCCGCCGAGGACTGGTATCGCGGCTGGTCGGACAGCTCCCTGGCGCCGTTCTCCGCCGCCCGCCTCCACGAAATGGAACAGGAGAAGAAGAAGGAGGACCGCCGCCGCGCCCGAGCCGTGGCCGCGGAGTCCGACGCTGTTCCTGTCGCCGTGATCGAACCCGCCGATCCCATGCCCAAACCCACCCCGGAAGCCATGGACCCGGAAGACTTCGGCCGCGAGATCGAGCGCATGATGAGCCAGCAGGCCGTCGCGCCCGATGCCGCCCCCGAATCGGCTCCGCCGCCCAGTCCGCTGCCCATGCCGGCCGAACCCACAACCAGTGCGCCGTTCACTCTTGACCCGGCCGCGCAGGTCGAGGGGGAAGCCGCCCCGGAGACGGCTCCGGAGTCGCCGAAAAAGCGCAAACCCCGCCGTCCCCGGACGCCGGCGGAGGAACCCAAGCCGTCCCTGTATCCCGCCCCTGTCCCTACCGAGTCCGAAGCCCCTGGAGGTGCCCCATGAATCCCAACCCCATCCCGGATCCCGATCAGACTGAAATCCGCGAAGGCGACATCCTGTTTGATTGCCCTCATTGCGGAAAGAACATGGCCATCGAGGCCGCCGGAGCCGGCCTGATGGTCCCCTGCGCGGCCTGCGGCAAGGAGGTCCAGGTGCCGATTCCCGATGCCGCCACGCCCGAGGTGCCGGTCGCGGCTGTCCCGCGCCCGCCCCTCGACAACGGCGAATCCCCGGAAGAAACCATCCGCCAGCTCGATGCCGCCCTGGCCATGGCCAACGAGCAGATCGACCGGCTCATTGCGGAGAAAGAATCCCTGCAGGAACGCCGGGCCTATCTCGAACAGATCCGCATGGCCAATACCGCGCGCTATGAACAGATCGCCGCGGAACTGGCCACGCTCCAGGATGCCCTGGACCGCGCCCTGGTCCTGCTGGCCGAGGCCCGCGCGGAGAAACCGGCCTGACCCATGGCGGTCGCGGTATCCAACCGCCTGGCGGCGCTGCTCGAAGCCACGGGGCTCTTCTCCCCGTCGCAGGTCGAAGAGCTGGCCATCAAGCAGCGCGAAAACGACGGCGTGCTCACGGCGACCGTTGTCGCCCTGGAATATGCCCGCGAAGAAGCGTTTCTGCGCGCCCTGGCCCAGGCCATGCCCGTGCCGTTTGTGCGCATCGGCGATCAGCCCATCCCGGGGGAAATCCTGGAGAAGATTCCAACCAAGGCCGTTTTTCAGTACAACGTCATCCCCGTGGGCATAGAGAACGGTACGCTGCGGGTGGCCACGAGCGAACCGTTCCGGCCCGGCCTGGCCGACGCCCTGCGGCTAGCCTCCGGCCTGCGCGTCAAGTTCGCTCTGGCCCCCGCCGCCGACATCGAAAAGGCCGCCAAGAAGCTCTACGGCGTCGGCGCCGATACCCTCGACCGACTCATCGCCGGCAACCAGCTCGATCTCGACGAGGACCTCGGGCCCGCCGTCGGCGATCTGAGCAATCTCGACCAGGAAGCCAGCGTCGTAAAATTCGTAAATCAGATCATCTGGGAATGCCACCACGACCGAGGCACGGATATCCACATCGAACCGCTGGAAAACGATCTGCGCATTCGCTACCGCATTGACGGCGTGCTGCATCCCACGCCCTTGCCGCCGCAAATGAAGCGCTTCCAGTCCGCCATCATCAGCCGCATCAAGGTCATGGCCGGCATGGACATCGCCGAAAAGCGCCTGCCGCAGGACGGCCGCATCAGCCTGCGCGTCAAGGGCGAGGAGATCGACGTGCGCGTGTCCACCATGCCCACCGTCTATGGCGAAAGCGTCAGCCTGCGCCTGCTGATGCGCTCCAGCGGCATGTACGGCATGGACAAGTTGGGGCTGTTTCCCGACGATGCCGACATTCTTCACCGCCTGATCCGCCGTCCCCACGGCATCCTGCTGGTGACCGGGCCCACCGGCTCCGGCAAGTCCACCAGCCTCTACGCCTGGCTGCACACCATCAATTCCGTGGACAAACGCATTCTCACGGTCGAAGACCCCATCGAATACGAAATGGCCGGCATCAACCAGATCCAGATGCGGCCGGAAATCGGCCTGACCTTCGCCGTCGGCCTTCGGCACATCCTGCGCCAGGATCCCGATGTCATCATGGTGGGTGAAATCCGCGACCAGGAAACCGCCGACATCGCCATTCGCGCCGCGCTCACCGGCCACCTCGTTTTCAGCACCCTGCACACCAACGATTCCGCCGGCGGCATCACCCGGCTGGTAGACATGGGTATCGAGCCGTTCCTGGTCGCCAGCTCGGTGGAGGCGCTCGTGGCCCAGCGCCTGGTCCGCCGCCTGTGTCCGGCCTGCAAGCGCCCCTGGAAAGTGGAAATGCCCTTTCTCGAAAACATCGGCTTTCCTCTCGACCGCCTCTCCGAAGGCGCCATCTGCGAGCCGGTCGGCTGCGAGGAATGCCGCGGCACCGGCTATGCCGGCCGCACCGGCATCTATGAAATCCTGCTGGTCAGCGATGCCATCCGCCAGATGATCGTCGAGCGTCGCTCCGCCGCCGACATCAAGATAGATGCCCTCGAACACGGCATGCGCACCCTGCGCATGGACGGCTGGCGCAAGGTTCTCGGCGGCGTCACCACCCTGGAAGAAGTCCTCCGCGTCACGTCGGAGGACGAAGCCTGACGCGGGCGGCCATGGCGCAGTTCCGCTACATTGCCAAGAGCCGGGCCGGCGAACGCCGCGAAGGGATCCTGGACGCCCCCGACCGGCGCTCGGTGATGCTGCTGCTCTCGCGCCAGGGCCTGGTACCCATCTCCGTGAGCGAGGGGGGGGAGGGGGCGCTTCCCGCCGCCGCGGCGGACAAGCCCGCCGCCCGTTCCGGCGACGGCAAGCCGGCCCGGTCCGCTCCGGCGGTTCCCGCCGTCAGGGCCCCGCGCAAAAACCGGTTTCGCTTCGAGCGCCGTTTCCGCACCCATCCGCGCATGAAAATGGGCGACATGCTGCTGTTCACCAGCGAACTGTCCGACCTGCTGGCCTCGGGCATGACCCTGGGCAGCGCCCTGCATGCGCTGGCCCAGCGGTCCACCGGCAAGCCCCAGGATGCCATCATCGTGGATCTGCGCGACGAAATCGTTTCCGGCACCAGCCTGTCCGCCGCGCTGGCCAAGTGGCCCGAGTCCTTTCCCTCGCTGTTCGTCAGCATGGTCAAGGCCGGCGAAGCCAGCGGCCAGCTTCCGGGCGTGCTCGAACGTCTCGTCAAACATTACGAACGCGTGCAGGCCGCCCGCGAAAAAGTGGCCATGGCGATGGTGTATCCGCTGATCGTCACGCTCGTCGGTGTCGGCGCCATGATCTTCATGATGGTGTTTGTCGTGCCGCGGTTTTCCGCCATGTTCGAGGAACTCGGCGGCACTCTTCCGCTGCCGACGCGCATTCTCATCGGCCTCAGCAAGGGGCTGATCCAGTACGGCTGGGCGCTGGTCATCGGGGGCTTCTTCCTGGCGGCCGCCGTTCGGCGCGCGCTGAAGACGCCCGCTGGAATCGAATGGAAAGACCGCGTCCTGCTGCGCCTGCCCGCCATGGGCCACATTGTCCGCGCCAACGCCTTCGCCAATTTCGCCCATACGCTGGGCACCCTGCTGGCCAATGGCGTCCAGGTGCTGCAGGCCCTGTCCATCGTCGAGCATACCGTCGGCAATTCCGTCATTGCCCGCGCCGTGCGTTCGGCCCGGGACCGCGTGACTGACGGTTCGACCATCTCGCGCCCCCTCGCGCAGGACGGCGTGTTTCCCCGCCTGCTGACCGACATGCTTGCCGTCGGCGAGGAATCGGGCGACATGGCCGGCGCCCTGGAGCACATTGGCCGGCGCTACGACAACGAACTCGACCGCGCCGTCAAGCTCTTCACCACCATTCTCGAACCTGCGATGATGGTGCTGATCGCCGCCGGGGTGGGGTTCATGGCCATCAGCATGCTGCTCGCCGTCTTCGAACTCACCAGCGGCCTCAACGCCTGAGCAGGAATCGCCCGGAATGCCCGCTTCGTTCAGCTCTGCGGAAACCGGCGCCGCGTCCGCCGCGCCGGCCTGGCGCCGCCTGTTGGATCCGGACCGGATCTACCGATGGGCCACGCTGCTGGTACTGCCGGCTTTTGTCCTCTGGCCCGGATTCAAGAGCGAGATCTTCACGATCTATGCCTTCCTTTTCGCCTTCCAGGTCTGGCGCAACGGCTATCTTCGCAGCGGCCTGGAGCCCTGGCTGCTGGTCGGCCTGCTGGGCCTGGCGGCCAGCGCCCTGGACGTGCGCGACGCCGAGGTGCCCCGGCGCGTGCTCCAGACCGCCCGGGTGGTGTGTCTGCCCCTGATGATGTGCCAGTTCCGCCCCGTGCCGCGCCTGGAACGGATTCTGGCCGGCGGCTTTTTCCTGCTCGGACTCTACGGCCTCGGACGCCTGCTGTTCGCCCCGATCGTAACCGGCTACGCCCAGGACCGGGCCTACTGCTTTTCCGACTTTTTCATGCATTCGTCGGTCATCGCCGTGTCCGGATTTCTGTTTTTCCTGGTGTTTTTTCTTCGTTCAGAACGCCGCGGCGCCCGGATCTTCTGCGGCGCGAATGTCCTGCTTTTTGCCGCGCTGATCCTGATGCATCGCGTCCGCGGCTCCTATCTCGCCCTGCTGGTGCTGACGCCCCTCATCTTGGCGGTCGAATGCCGTCGGAAGGCGCTGGCCGCCTTGGCCGTCCTGACCCTGGCCGGCGTCATCGCCGTCGGCGCGGTTCATGTCCTGCGCCCCGACCTCACCGCGGTCGCCGTTGACCGCGTCCGTTCCATTGGGGACAGATCCGACGGCAGCAACCGAGGGCGCCTCGTGATCTGGTCGCGCGCCCTGGAGGTTTTCCGGGAGCATCCCGTCAACGGCATCGGCTACCGCCGCTTCAACCGCGAACACGTGCGGCTCGGCAGCCGGGAATTCGAGTGGTCGTTCTGGCATGCCCACGGCGAATACGTCAGCATGCTGGCCGAGACCGGCCTGGCCGGCACGCTGGCCTGGATCGTCTTCAAGCTCGGACTGCTTTCGGTGCTGTTCCGCCATCGCCGTTTCCCCCTGGGTGCGTTTCTGTTCTGGCTGGCCCTGGCCTTCGAACTGCACAGCCTGGTGGAGACCTATCACTACGAACGCACGGCCTACATCTATGTCTATCTTCTCCTGGGCCTGGGCCTCAACCAGCTGGTTCCGAAAACCGGGGCGATCCGCCTGACGCGCGCGCGGGGGAGGGTGAACGCATGAGCCGCCCCGCCATCAGCGTCATTGTGCCGTTTCATAATGCCGTCGCCACGCTCGGGGATGCGATCGAGAGTCTGGCCGCTTCCTCCTGCCGGGAAATCGAAGTGCTGGCGGTGGACGACGCCAGCACCGATGGCGGCGGAGAGATTGTCCGGGGATTCGCCGCCCGCGATGCCCGCTTCCGCTGCCTGCGCAATCCCGCCAACCGCGGCGTATCCTTTTCCCGCAACCGCGGACTTGACGAAGCCGCCGGAGACCGGCTGGCGTTTGTGGACGCCGACGACCGGGTGTCGCCCGACTGGCTGGCCCATCTCCTGGCCGATGCCCGGGAAAGCGGCGCCGAAGTGGTGATTGGCCGTTCCCGCCGCGTGTGCGGAGGAACGGAGAGCGTCTACCGCATGGAAGGTCTGCGCCGTCGCGGATCCCTGGATTTCCGGCAGATCGTTTTCAAGGACAACAGCGTGGTCTGGAACAAGCTCTACGCCGCTTCCCTGATCCGCCGCCTGCGCCTGCGTTTCGACGAAAGCCTTTCCATCGGGGAGGATCTGCTGTTCAACTTTCAGGCGCTGCATGCCGCGCGCGGGATTTTCTACGGCGGACGGGGCAGCTATATCCACCGGGCAGACAATCCCTCCTCCCTTATGCGAGGCACCCGTCCCGCCGGCCGCGTCGCCCAGTATGCGCGCCTGCTGGAACGGCTGGACGCCGCGGCCCGCGCCGCCGGCCAGCCACGCCATCCCGTCCTGCGCAAGGTCGCCCGCGACTTGCTGATGGATCACTACCGTTCCGCCACGCCGCCCCCGGATCCCGCCACCCTGGCATTGATCCGCCGCATCTCGCCAACCCTCCCGTTTCGTGTCCGTGCCAGCGTGTTCCGCAAGAATCTGCGCCGCCGCCTGGCCGGCCGCGCCCCCACGCCTGACTGAGACGTCTATTCCCCGCCGCGGGCTTTCTCCACGGTAGTGTTCAGAAAGTTCTGCAAAAAGGAAAGGTCATGGTAATTCCTGTGTAG
>CAZHSS010000079.1:4960-7099 GCA_964535205.1 uncultured Verrucomicrobiota bacterium | reverse complement strand
AGCGTCACGTGCGACTCGTCAATCACCGTCAGAAACCCCTCCGGGAAGAAATCCATCAGCGTGTAGGGGCGCGAGCCCCGCGGCCGCCCCGACAGCGGTCCGGAATAGTTCTCGATGCCGCTGCAATAGCCGACCTCTCGCAGCATTTCCATGTCGTAGGTCGTGCGCATCCGCAGGCGCTGGGCCTCCAGCAGCTTGTTTTCGCGCTCCAGCTCGGCCACCCGCGCCTCCATTTCCGCCTCGATCCGCGCAATCGCCGGCACCAGCTTATCGGCCGGCATTACGAAATGCTTCGCCGGGGATATCGTCGTGTGGTCGAACGTCTGCAGCGTCCTGCCCGTCAGCGGATCAATCCGCCGCAGGCTTTCGATCGTGTCCCCGAAGAACTCAATCCGGACCCCGTCCTTGCTGTACGACGGAAACACGTCCAGTGTGTCCCCCCGCGCCCGGAACGTCCCCGGCAGCGCCGCCAGGTCGTTGCGCGTGTACTGCACATCCACCAGCTTGCGCATGATCTCGTCGCGCGGAAACTCGTCCCCGGCCCGCAGCGTCACCAGCATCCCGCGGTAGTCCTCCGGCGATCCCAGGCCGTAGATGCACGACACCGACGCCACGATGATCACGTCCTCCCGGTTGATCAGCGCATCCGTTGCCGCCAGCCGCAGCCGTTCGATCTCCTCGTTGATGCTCGCGTCCTTCTCGATGTAGGTGTCCGTCTGCGGAATGTAGGCCTCGGGCTGGTAGTAGTCGTAATAGCTCACGAAATACTCCACCGCGTTGTTCGGGAAAAAATCCTTCAGCTCCGCGTAGAGCTGCGCCGCCAGCGTCTTGTTGTGGCTGATCACCAGCGCGGGCCGCCCGAGCTGCGCAATCACGTTCGCCATCGTGAACGTCTTGCCCGAGCCCGTCACCCCCTCCAGAGTCCGGCACCGCTCCCCCGACCGGAACGCCTCCACCAGCGCGGCAATCGCCTCCGGCTGGTCGCCGGTCGGCCGGAAGTCCGATTGCAGATCAAACGCGGCCATGCCACCCCGAAATCCTGAAATCCCTTAACGCAAAAGACGCAAGCGACGCAAGAGGATGCAAGAACATCAGACCTTTGCGAACCTTGGCGACTTTTGCGTCTTTTGCGTTGAAATGCTTTTGTTCCATTTGGAAACTGTCCGCACGGCTCACCCCCACCGTTCCTTCATCACGGTTTCGCCCAGCGGGCGCCGCGAACGCGGGCGAGGATTCGGTTCGACGTCCGGGATGCCCAGCGGGGTCATGCCGACGATTTCGACGCCGTCGGGCAGGCCCAGGATGTCGCAGGCCGCCGCCGGATCGAACGCGCCGATCCAGCACGTGCCCAGACCCAGCTCGGCCGCCGCCAGCTGCATGTGGTCCATCGCCAGCGCCCCGTCCACCCTCGCGTAGTTCTGGCCGTCGAAGGCGCGCGTCCACGCGTCTTTCGGCAGGATGCACACGGCAATGATCACCGGCGCTTTCCAGAACCACTCGCGGGCATAGGCCGTCCCCAGCGCCCGCCGGGTGACCTCGTCGCGGACCACCAGGAAACGCCACGGCTGCTTGTTCACCGCCGACGGCGCGAGCCGCCCGGCCTCCAGCACCTGCTGCAGCAGGTCTTCCGGCACCGGATCGGGCTTGTAGGCCCGCACGCTGCGCCGTTTTTCCGCCAATTCCAGAAAGGGAGTCCTTGCCATGGCCATCACCTCATTGTGGTATCCAGTTGCCCGTTGTAGTTGCCCGGATTCGCCGGGTCCCGCGAATAGCCGTTCACCGTCACCGTGCAGCGCCCGCCGCGGATTTCGCCGGACAGAATCAGGTAGGCATCCGGGAACAGTGCCGTTGCCGAGACGTTCTTCGCCGCGGAAAACACATTGCCGTTCAGGGGCGAGGTGAAGAGTTCCGCTCCCCACAGCCCGACCACCTCGACGGTCCCCTCGCGCACATAGATATTCACCAGCCCGCTGTCGCAGACCGTCACGGCGTTGGTCTCCGACGTCGGCTCGAAGCACACCGTGTAGTTGCCGCCGAAGTTCGCATTGGTCACCACGTCCGTTCCACCGCCGCCGCCGCCCCCCCCGCCGCTGTCGCTGATGGCCAGGGCGCCGCCCACGGCCACCGCCCCGCCCACGA
>CAZHSS010000079.1:0-4950 GCA_964535205.1 uncultured Verrucomicrobiota bacterium | reverse complement strand
TCAGGTACTTGCTGCGGTTCGGCCGTTCGGGCGCCGGCGGCGGCGCGGCGGGGGCCGGGGCCGCGGCCCGCTGCTGCGCCTGCCGCGCCACGTCGCTGGCCGCCGGAATCGCCTCCGGCGCCACTCCGCGCTCCACCACCCGCACCGTGTGCCAGTCCGTCTCCGCCGTCTCGCCGTCGGCATTCTCAGCCTGAAGATAATACAGCATCTGCGCCCCCGGCCCGATCATGTGCCCTGGAATCGATCCGTACCACGTCCCCGCCCCCGAACTCGACAGCGCCACCCGGAACGGCGTCATGCCCCGCGACGGCGCGTACAGCAGCGACACCGACTCGACCCGCGCCGCCGTGTCGCGCACCGTCGCGCGCACCCCCATCGGCTGCCCTTTCTCCGCCACCTGCACCGGGTCGTGCTGAATCACCGGCATCCCCATCCCCGGCGTCGCCAGCAGCGCCGCCGCCAGCCCGATCCCGACTGTCCTCGTTTTCCAATTCATGCCCTTCTCCAATCCTTCCGGATTTTCCACGCCATGGAAAATTTTCCTGCCGTTTTTCCACGCCATGGAAAACTTTTTTCCACACCGTGGAAAACCGTGTGCTGACGGCCGCCCTCTGTCTTCTGAACGCTTTCCACCGGCCTCTACCACGAGTAGTTCACGGTATAGGTCACGACGGCCTCGCCGTCCGCCGGCACCGGCACGCGAAACTCGATGGTGTGCGAATCGATCTTCTCGAACGCCTGGCTGCAGACGGGAATGGTCCAGTTGGCCGCGCGGTAGAGCGGCTCCACCACGCGGATTTCGACCGCTTCCTTTTCCTTGCGGTTGCGCAGCTTGATCTCGAACGACTCGCTGATGCGCTTGGCCGTGCTGTCCACCGTGAAATCCGTGCGCTTGCGCTCGCCCACCAGATCAAACGCGCTGCCCATATCGAGCTTTAACTTTTCGTTCTTGGGCAGGTGATCGATTTCGTTTTCGCCGGTGAACTCGCGGCGTCCGTCCACGTCGGTCCGGTAGAGGCGCATGCGGCCCTTCGGCAGCGGCACGCCCAGCCCGTTGTCCTCGCGGTTCTCAATCTCGATGCGCACCCCTACCTTCTTGTCAGCGGTCGTGCCGTAGTCCGGATCGGTGTTTGCGCCGCGTCCGCGCCAGGCGGCCCCGATCATCGGGTTGTAGGTGTAATAGCGCAGTCCCTTCACGCCCGGCGCCCGCAGGAACTCCACCTGCTTGAGCTCGTTGTTCCGCAGCACCACCGACCGCGGCAGCGTGTAGAGATGAAATTCGTCGAACGCCCGCTCTTCCGGCATGGCGTCCGGAGCCGCCGCCATCGAGAACATCACCTCGCGGCGGGCGCGGCGCGGCATCGGCTGCACCTTCTGCACATCCCCGGCGATCAGCTTGACCTCGGCATTTTGAAAATCCTTGCCGGTCTCGTTCTGCAGCGAAATCCATCCGGACACGTCAAAGGTGTCGCGGCCTTCGGCGGGCATCACGAGGTTGTACGTGGCCTCCCACTCCATGCCGGCGGTCACATACGCCACTTCGATCGGACAGTCCCCGGCTTTCTGCGCCGCGAGCTGCCACACCAGCGACGGCTTCAGAAACGCCCCGGCATCGATTCCCTCGAACACCGGCTGGCCGGGCAGCGAAAAGCGTATCGCGCCGGCTTCCTCAATGATCGGCTGCTCGCGCATGCCCTCTCCCGGCACGTAGCCGCTGCGGATCACCTTGCCTGTGTGCTCCTTGATGGTTCCGTCCTTTCGCTTCTCCTCGAAGCGCACGGTCTGGCCCTCGAGCTGATGCAGCAGCAGGCCTTCCGTCAGCGGATCGTTCACGAAGCTCTGCTCCAGGATGCGCAGTCCGAACGGGTCATTTCCCATTTCGCGGATCATCACCGAATCCGGCTCGAGCTGCCGGGACATGTCCGTCACCCGCACCTCCGACACCCCCTTCGTTAGGGCCAGCGTCCGATCCTCCTTCACCGTGGCGAATCCGTCGTTGTAGATCGTGACCTGGGGTCCCGCCGCCAACGCCGCCACCGGCAGCGCCGTGAGCAGATAAAAAAGCTTTTTCATGGAACATCTCCTCGGATTGCTTCTGAACCGGACCATACGCCCATTCCACCGGCCGTTCCACACCGAATTCATTCGGCGACACGGCCGTCGGCCGCCTGGAATACCCGCCCGCCGCAGAGTCATTTTCTCGCCGCCGGAGTCTTCCTTTCCTCGAAAATGATTGTTTTATAAAACAATCATATGTCAACCGCCGCGTGAGGGGGCGGCGACGGGGAAAAGCCCGGCCATCAGGGATAGGCGCCGGGGTGGTCGAGGCCCAGGGTTTCGGGCAGGCCGCAGATCAGGTTCATGTTCTGGAGGGCGTTGCCGGCCTGGCCTTTCATCAGGTTGTCAATGTGCGAGACCACGCGCAGGCGGCGGGTGCGCTCGTCCACGTCCACGATCAGGTTGCAGAAGTTGGTGCCGCGAACATGGGCGGTGCCGATGGCGGCCTGGCGGTCGTAGAGCCGCACAAAAACACTGCCCTTGTAGAACTCGGCATAGGCCTCCCGCACCTGCTCCAGGCTGACGCCGTCGCGCAGGGTGCCGTACAGGGTGCTGAGGATGCCGCGGCAGACGGGCACCACCTGCGCCGTGAAGGTCACCGGCACCGGCTCGCCCGCGAGCGCCTCGAGCATCCGCTCGACTTCCATCACGTGCTGGTGCCCGCTGAGGCGATAGGCCTGCATGTTTTCATAGCGCGCCGGGTAATGGTGGATTGCGGAAGGCTTTTTGCCCGCGCCGGAGACGCCGGTTTTGCAGTCACAGATCACGCTGGAAGGATCCACCAGGCGGGCGGCCGCGGCCGGGGCCAGCCCCAGCAGGCAGCTCATGGCGAAGCAGCCGGGATTGCCCACGAGACGCCGGTCCTTTCCGTAGGCCGTTCGATTCAGTTCAGGCAGGCCGTACACGGTTTGCAGCAGCAGCTCCGGCGCCTGGTGAACGGGGTCCAGCCCGATGCGCCCGGCATACTCGGCGTAGTCCTTCGGGTTGTCAAAACGGAAATCCCCGCTGTAGTCAATCACCCGTGCGCCTTTGGCCAGCTCCGCGGGGGCCTGCGCCATCCCCACCCGGTCGGGGGTCGAAAAGAATACGACGTCGGCGGGCTCCTGCGCCGCGGGATCGTCCGGTTTCAGAATCGGCAGGTCGCAGAACCCCTTCAGGTGCGGGTACAGTTCGCCCATCGGCATGCCCGTTTCCGTCGCGGCGACCAGCGTTCGGATCCGCGCCTCCGGATGCCGCAGCAACAGCTCCACGATCCCCACTCCCCCATAGCCCCCGCATCCGACTACTTTCACGTTGATCATGTTGTTGTCCTCCGGGAATAGAGGTCAGAGGGCGGAAGTCAGAGGCCGGGAAACCTTTTTCCCTTCGGCCTGAATCCGTTGCTCTCTGCGCTCTGCGCCCTGTTCCTTGCTTCCTGACCTCTGAAATCCGACCTCTGACCGCTTGTTCAAAACGGAATCCACGGCTGTCCCGGTTTCATGGCGGCGACGGCATGGGCGATCAGCTCGATGGTCCGGTCGAGGTCATCGAGGCTGACCACTTCGCTGGGCGTATGCATGTAGCGCAGCGGGACGCTGACCAGGGCGGCAGCGACTCCCGCGCGCGAAACCTGGATGGGATCGGCATCCGTCGGCGTGGCGCGGCCGTCGGCCACCACCTGCACCGGAATCTTCCGCTTGCGGGCCGTTTTCAGCAAGTGTTCGAACAGCACGGGGTTCACGTTGGCGCCGCGCGACAGTACGGGGCCGCCGCCGAGTTCCACCTTGCCCTCGCGCTTTTCCGGGCCGTCCATCATGGGGTGATCCGTGGCAAACGTCACATCCACGGCCATGCCCACTTCGGGATCAATCCCGAAGGTGGAGGTGATGGCGCCACGGCTGCCGATCTCCTCCTGGACGGTGCCGACGGCATGGATTTCCGCCTTGGGCGACAGGGATGCCAGCCGGCGGGCAGCTTCCAGCACGACAAACGCGCCGGCGCGGTCGTCGAACGCCCGGCCCGCCAGCCGCCCGTTGGGCAGTTCGATCACGTCCTGGGCCATGACCATGGGATCGCCGATGGATACCCGTTTTTCGGCATCCTTCTTGTCCTTCGCCCCGATGTCCACCCACAGATCGGTCAGCGGCGTGACCTGCTTGCGGTCTTCGGGCTTCTGCAAGTGGATCGGCACCTTGCCGATCACGCCGGGCACGACCCCTTTGGCGGTCCGGATCAACACGCGCTGGCCCTGGGGAATCTGGGGGTCCCAGCCGCCGATCGGCGCGACCCACAGGTAGCCGCGGGCGTCTATCAGGGTCACAATGAACCCGATTTCGTCGCAATGCCCCGCCAGCATCACCCGAGGAGAGCCGCCGGGATTCACCACGATGTCCGTGTTGCCGTGCACATCGGTGCGCACGTCGGCCGCGAAACTTCCGGCTTCTTCGCGCAGGAGCCGGACGGCGTCCTGCTCGTAGCCGGAGGGAGAAATCGCCGACATCAGCTTCCGTAAAAAGGCCTGGCTCTGTTTGTTCATGGGGTCAACTCCACAGGATGCGTCATGGCGGCGGAAAAAGCTAGTTCGAGAGCGTGCCCAGCGAGGGATTCAACAGATGCGACGGCGGGGGCGCCACGGCTTGCCGGGGCAGGTCGGGCGGCGGGGCCGGGGCCGGAATCCGGGCCGGCGGGGGCGCGCTGGCCGGCGCCGCCGCGGCCGGCGGCGGAGCGGAAAGCTCCGGGGCGGCGGCGACAGGTGCAGGCGGCGCGGCAATTGGCGCCGGGGTGATCACGGTGGCCGGCGGGGGCGCGGCGAGCAGCGTAGGGCACATGGAAAGGCCGACAGATGTACGAAGATTGACCGCGGCATGCCCGGACAAGCCCGACACATGCGGAAAGGCCGGTAGGGGGTGCGGC
>CAZHSS010000078.1:1886-7110 GCA_964535205.1 uncultured Verrucomicrobiota bacterium | reverse complement strand
CAGAAACAGCATCTCCGCCGCCATGGCCCGGAACACTTCCGGATTCGCGTATTTCAGATCCCACTGGAAGCTGTTGAACGTGGTCCACACCCACCGCTGCATGCCCGAGTGCCACGTGAAATTGCCGCGGCGCACCGTCGGAAAAATCTCCCGCAGCGTTTTTTCGTACTGATCGGGAACCGTCCGGTCCTCGTACAGATGGTAGTACTCCATGTGTTCGCGGTCGCCCTCCTGGGCCCGGATCGCCCACACGTGGTCTTCGGACGTGTGGTTGAACACGAAATCCAGCACCAGCGAGATGCCCGCCTGCCGCAGGTCCGCCGCCAGCGCGCGCAGGTCGTCGATCGTGCCGAGCCTGGGATCCACCGACCGGTAGTCGCTGATGGCATAGCCGCCGTCGCTGTTGCCGGGCCGCGAGGCGAACAGCGGCATCAGGTGCAGATAGGTCAGCCCCAGCCGCTGCAGATAGGGAATCTTCTCCCGCAGCCGCGCCAGATCCCCCGCAAACAGGTCCACGTACAGCGATCCCCCGGCCATCCGCTCGGACAGATGCCACCCCGGATCGTTCTCGCGCCGCAGATCCAGCTCGTAGAGATCGTCCGGCCGCTCCAGCCAGCAGTCCACCGCCGTCAGCGTGATGCTTTCCAGATAGAAGAAGAAGTCGTAGTGGCTCCCGTAGAGGCGATGCAGCAGGCCGAAGAAGCGCGGCCAGTGCTCCGCCAGCCGCGCCTCGATCGTTTCCACCCACCGCTCCGCCCCGAAGCGCGAATCGCACGCCTCTTCGATGCGCCGGAGGATCCGGGGCCGGATGCGCCGCAGCGACCGCTCCGCTTCGTAGGCTGCGTCGAATTCAGGCATGGGGCTCCGCCGGGCCGGACGCCGCCCTGTTGTTCCCGTTGCCGTTCCCGTTCGCCGCCTTGTCCGGATCCGTCAGCGCGTCGTTTGGAATCGTGATCTGGTCGAGGAAGTTATAGTAGCGGATGCCTTCGATGATGCCGGCGGCGTGATGCGCCTGCGCGAAATACACCCGCGGATATTTCCGCAGCTTCTCCAGCTCGGGGCCGTAATTGCCCACGACCACGCCCAGCGCGTTCACCGACAGCATGCCCTCGTCGTTGCCCGAATCCCCCGCCGCCAGGATGTGCTCCAGCGGGAAATTCCATTTGTAGGCGATGTGCCGCACGCTGACCCCGCTGCCCGCGCGCGTCGGGATCACGTCCAGGAACATTCCGTGCGACAGCACCACCTTGGCCTGCAGCCCGTTCTCGCGCAGGATGCGTTTGATCCGGTTCACCTTCGGCGACACCGCCGGATCGATCTGGTAGCTGACCTTGAAGGCCGACTGCTCGTGATCCGGCTGCCGGTAGAACCCCGGCTGGCCGTCGAGCACCTCGCGCACCCGCTCCGGTTCCCAGCGGAACCCGATGTGCTTGTGCCAGCTCCGATCCATCGTGAAGTTCTTCCCGTAGTAGATTTCCGTCCCCACCGAAGTGATCAGCACTTCCGGACGCGGAATGTCCAGGTCGTGGATCATCTGCATCACCTCTTCGTAGCGCCGGCCCGTGGCGATGCCGAAGCCCACGTGCAGCGGCGCCTCGGCGATCAGGTGGAAAAACTCCTGCATCGCCCCGTCGTCGCCCGTCAGCGTGTTGTCAATGTCCGCCAGGATCAGGCGGTCCACCTGCGACAGCCGGCGCGTCTGGCGCCCGCGGATGATCGCCGGCGGCTTGTCCGCTTCCTTCAGCACCTCGTGCACGTCCCGCAGGTAGCGCTGCACGTGCCGCCGCCAGGAGTAGTGGGCGTGGACGTTCTCGATGCCCGCCCGGGAGAACTCGTCCCACGCGCCCGGCTCGATCAGGATGTGCAGGATCGCCTTGCGGATCGCCTCGGGATCCAGCGGATCCACCAGCAGCCCGTTTTTGCAGTTGGCGATGATGTCGCTGGGACCGCCGTCGTTCGTCGCCACGATCGGCAGCCCGCTGGCCGCCGCCTCCAGCAGGGTCAGGCCGAACGGCTCCGTCAGTGCCGGATTCACGAACACGCCGCGCGTACGCGCCGCCCGCCGGTACAGCGGCGCCACCTCGTCGGCCCGGTGCCGCTTCGGATAGGCCGCCTGGCCATAAAGGCCGTAGGCGTCCACCAGCGTCAGGATGTTGGTCAGCACCGTTCGCTGCCCCGGCGGCATCGCGCGGATGTCGTCGCGCGCCCCCATCACCAGCACCAGATTCGCCGCCCGCTGCATCGGCGGCGACTCGCCGTACACCTTCACCAGCATCTCCAGGTTCTTGCGCTCGTCCGGCCGCGCCATCGCCACGATCATCGGCTTGTCCGGCTCGCGCAGGAAGCTGCGGATGTTCTGCTCGAGGTCCGTCACGGCCTCCTCGCCCTCCGGCGGATGGAACGCCCCCAGGTCCACCCCCGGCGGAATCACCTCCATCCGCTCCGGAATGTAGTTCTCGTACTGCTCGTACTGCTCCTTCACCTCCTGCCGCGTGCTGGTGCAGATCAGCGAGCAGGTCTCCAGCGCGAACTCCTCGGCCTCGATCCGCGTGGACAGGCTGTAGCGCGCCTCGGCCTTTTCCCGGCTGACGCCCGCATCCAGCAGGCGCTGGCGCTTCACCCGCCCCAGAGAATGACCGGTGAACACGAACGGAATCCCCAGCAGCCGCGACAGCTGCCCGCCGCCGTAGCCCGCATCCGCGTAATGCCCGTGAATCACGTCCGGCACCCGGCCGGTTTTCCGGAAATAGTTCAGGCACTGGTCCACGAACACCTCCAGATACGGCCACAGCTTCGTCTTGCCCAGGTAGCGTTTCGGCCCGAACGGAATCCGGATGATCCACGCCTTCTCCGCGATCTGCTCCTCGAGCTGCGCGTAGTCCTTTGACACGCGCTCGTCCACCACCTGCCGCGTGATCAGGTCCACGCGCTCCACGCCCGGGTCCGCCGACAGCGCCCGCGCCAGATCCAGCACGTAGCGCGTCTGCCCGCCCGTGTCCTCGTCCCGGCCCAGTTCCAGGTGCTCCCCGCGGATCAGCCCGTGCAGGCTGATCAGCGCAATCTTCAGCTGTTTGTCTTCACTCATGGCGATAGAACTCCTTGTCTTCCGTAACCGCTCCGTGCAGCCCGCAAATCCTCGAGGCAAACCGTCCGGCCTTCTCCGCGATTTCCCGCGCCGGCGCCCCGCGCAGCAGGCCGTCAATCGCCACCGCCGAAATCGAATCGCCCGCCCCCACCGTGTCCGCCAGGCGCTCCACCCGCGGCGCCGGCGAACACACCGCCTCGCCGTAGTCCCCCCGGATCATCAGCCCCGCCGCCCCCGCCGTCAGCAGCACGTTGCGGATTCCATGCTCCGCCCGCAGCCGGTCCAGCACCTCGCCGCACCGCGCCAGCGAAAGACCCGTTTCCCCCGTCACCGCCGCCAGCTCCTCGAGGTTCAGCTTCAGCCAGTCCGCCCCCCGCATCCATTCGCGAAGCAAGTCGCGCGAATCATGCGGCGGGCGCAGATTGATGTCGAAAAACCGGATCGCCTCCGGCGACCGCGCCCGGACCGCCTCCAGCGTCCGCCGGCTGGCCTCGCTGCGCAGCGCCAGCAGCCCGTGGCACAGCACCTTCCCGGCCGCATATTCGTCGTCGCCGATAAAATCCCATGCCCGCGGCATGCAGATGTCATAGCGCGGCTCGCCGTCCGCGAACGCCACCTGCACCGTCCCCGTGGCGTGTTCCCGATCCGTCTGCAGCCCGTCCGTCCGCAGCCCCCACGCCGTCATCTTCTCCCTCACCGCCCGGCCGTCCGCATCGGCCCCCGTCGCGCTCACCAGCAGCGGATCCCGGCCGAATCCCTTCAACCCCCACGCCACGTTAAACGGCGCCCCCCCCAGCACCCGCCGGCCGTCCGGAAAACAGTCCAGCAGCACCTCCCCGAATACCAGTACCGGCGCCCCGCGGACTTCCCGCGCCGCCGCGCCGTCCCCCGGTTGAATTGGTCTTTCCGTTTGTCCCATCTGGTTATAGAGTATGCGCGAAAATATGACGTTTTTCAAGCCAAATCCGGATATTCCGCCCCGCGTGCTCGCCACCGATCTCGACGGCACGTTCATCCCCCTGCCCGACTGCCCGGACAACGAATCCGCGCTGGACACATTCAGGCAGGCCCGCGCGGAACACCGCCTGGGCCTCGTCTATGCCACCGGCCGCCATCTGGAATCCGTCCTCGACGCCCTCCGGGTTCACCGCCTGCCCCCCCCCGATTGGATCGTCTGCGATGTCGGCACCTCCATCCACCGCCGGCAGGACGACCGCTACGCCCCCTACTCCCCCTTCGAAACCCACTTGGCCGAGCAGACCCGCGGCATCGGACGCGACGCCGTGGAAGCCCTGCTTGTCGGCATGGACGGTCTGACCCTCCAGCCCCCCGAGCGACAGCAGCGCTTCAAAATCAGCTGCTTCTCCCCCGCGGCGGACACCGAAATCCTGGCCGCCCGCATCAACCAGCGCCTCCGGGAAGCCGACCTGCCCTATGCCTGCCTCGCCAGCCTCAATCCCTTCCGCGACGAAGGACTCCTGGATGTGCTCCCCGCCGGCGCCTCCAAGGCCGCCGCCCTCCTCTGGCTCGCCACCCATGCCGATTTCTCCCCCGACGAAGTCGTCTTCTCCGGCGATTCCGGCAACGATCTCGCCGCGCTCACGTGCGGATTCCGCGCCATCGTCGTCGCCAACGCGTCCGACATCCTCGCCGAGCGCGCCGCACAGGCCCTCGCCGAACGCGGCCTCGCCGACCGCCTCTTCCGCGCCACCCTCCCCGCCACCAGCGGCGTCCTCCAGGGCGCCCGCCACTTCCACCTGCTGCCTCCTCCCTGACCCCTCGCGTCCGAAACAGCTCGCTTTGCATAAGCACCGCCGGGCCGCTCTCCGCCGCGATCGAGTGGATTTGGATTCCCATTTCCCGCGATTTGCGTGACGCTCCCCCCATGAAACGGCTCCGACGCCTTGCAGTACCGGCCTGGACGGCCGGCCTGCTGCTGCTGGCGGGGTTCGCGGCATTGAACCTCCTCGCCTGCCGCCATGCCCGCGCCATGCTGCACTACGCCCCCGGCGGCACGCGCACGGCCCGCCCCGAGGATCTGGCCCCCGCCGACCGCCTGCGCGTGCTGCGGTCCGGCGTCCATCTGCCCCGGCCGGAAGACGCCATGCTGCCGGCCGCCCTCGCCCCCGATGCCCGGGA
>CAZHSS010000078.1:525-1876 GCA_964535205.1 uncultured Verrucomicrobiota bacterium | reverse complement strand
CAAAACCGGCGACCCTGCCCCGCTGGTGATCTTCTTCCACGGCTATTCCACCGAGAAAACCCGCCTCCTGCGCGAAGCCCGCGAACTCCATCGCCTGGGCGCTTCCGTCCTGCTTGTGGATTTCCGCGGATCAGGCGGCTCGTCGGCGTCCTATTCCACCCTCGGCTGGCTGGAGGCCGACGACGTGGCTGCCGCCGTGGCGTTCGCCCGCCGGAACCTGCCGGCCTCCCGCCTCGTCCTCTACGGTCAAAGCATGGGCTCCGCCGCCATCCTCCGCGCCATCCACGCCCGGGACGTCCGCCCCGACGCCGTCATTCTCGAATCCGTCTTCGACACCCTGCTCAACGCCATCCGCTCCCGATTCCGCGCCATGGGCGTGCCGCCGTTCCCGTCCGCCCAGCTGATGACCTTCTGGGGCGGGCGGCAGTTCGGGTTCAACGGCTTTGCCCACCGCCCAGTCCGCGCCGCCCGCTCCCTCGCCTGCCCCGCCCTCTTCCTACACGGCCGCGACGATCCCCGCGCCCCCGTGGAACAGGCCCGGCGCGTCTTCGATGCCGCCCCCGGCCCGCAGAAATCCTTCGTCACCTTCGACGGCGTCGGCCACGGCTCCTATGCCGCCGCCCACCCCGACGCCTGGCGCTCCCTGGTCGCCGATTTCCTCAACCTGCCTGCCCTGCAATCCCCCGGCCCAACCCCATGAACCCGCAAGTTTTCCACGCCATGGAAACTTTTGGGTCCGGTTTTCCACGCCATGGAAAAACTTTTTCCACACCGTGGAAAATCCGGAACGCCGCTCCGGATGCCGCAAGGAACCCGCCATGAAAACCCGACACCCCAACCCCATCCCCGCCGGCGCGGTGCACCGCATTCCAAACGACCTGCGACAGGCGCTGGCGGACGACGCCGACGCCTTGGAACGCTGGAAGGATCTGACGCCGCTCGCGCGCAACGAGTGGATTTGCTGGGTGCTGAACGCCCGGAAAACGGACACCCGTCAGCGCCGGATCGAACGGGTCCGCACGGAGATCAAGGAAGGCATGCGCCGCCCCTGCTGCTGGCCGGGCTGCCCCCACCGGAAGCCCCCCGCGCAAAGGGAAATCCGCCTCACGCCAAGACGCGAAGCCGCCAAGAGATCGCCGCGCCGAAACGTCTCTGCCACTTTGTAGCCGGTCGCGCCGAGGCCGGCGGCGGCTGTCGCCCCCCATTTATTGTCAATCAATAGACACAACGCCCCCTTGTCCGCCGGAGCCTTGGCGAAGGAGGATTAATTCATAATTATTAATTCTTAATTAGCCCGGCCTTGCCAGCCTTGACTCCCCCCTCCCTCTCTCATTACCCTTCCCCCAGTCAC
>CAZHSS010000078.1:0-515 GCA_964535205.1 uncultured Verrucomicrobiota bacterium | reverse complement strand
AAATCAATCAAGTGCCTTTATGCCCACCGTAAAGCCCATGTTGCCCCCCCGGCTTGACGCATATCACGACCTCCTGCCCGCCTTGCTATGCGTCCAGTTCAGCTTCCAACCAGTTGCCTTGCAATACCCATGATGACGGAAACCAAGGAAATCCCGCACCCACGCCCCTGCTATGCGTGACGCATAATACTATGTTCTGTGAGGAAATATATATGAATACATCCGGTTGGTGGCAGCACAACGCGAAATATGTGAAGGCATGGCTTGCCTACGGGGTCTTGCTGTGGGCACTTCAGCTAATCATGTATATGCTGAGCACAGCACAAGCATCCCTGATAGCCATTGGTCTAAATGAGTCAGCCGCCAGCTACACAATATGGATAGTAAACATCATTTTGTGGCTACCCCTTTCTTTTATCGCCTTCCGTGGAGTCGTCAGGAAGTTCATACGGCAGAATCCAGAATGAAATTGCACAGAACAAGCGGGTCCAGGGTACCCGCCACAAGGTGTCGGG
>CAZHSS010000077.1:0-7182 GCA_964535205.1 uncultured Verrucomicrobiota bacterium | reverse complement strand
GCTGATCGTGGTGGATGAGACCGGCGTGGAGCTGTCGGGAGATCATATCCTGGCGATCTGCGCCAAGGACCTGAAGGCCCGCGGCGAATTGAAGGGCAATCTGGCGGTGGGCACGGTGATGAGCAATTTCGGCCTGCAGAAGACCATGCGCGAGCTGGGCATCGAGCTGGGGTGCAGCGCCGTGGGCGACCGGTACGTGCTGGAAATGATGAAGGAGAAAGGCGGCATCATCGGCGCGGAATCGTCGGGCCACATGATCTTTCTCGACAAGCACACGACGGGCGACGGCATTGTGTCGGCGTTGCAGCTGCTGGCGGTGATGCGGCGGGCGGACCGGGAGGCTTCGGAACTGGCCTCGATCCTGACGCTGTCGCCGCAGTGCCTGGTGAACGTGGACGTGGCCAGCCGCCCTCCGCTGAAGGATCTGCCGGGCGTGCAGGCGGCGATCGCCGCGGCGGAGAAGGAACTGGGCCAGGACGGCCGGGTGCTGGTGCGCTATTCGGGCACCCAGAACATGTGCCGGGTGATGGTCGAAGGGCCGACGGAGGTCATGACGACGCGGCTGACCCATGCCATCGCCGACGCGCTGAAAAAGGAAATCGGCTGAAAAGACTTCCCAATCGGCCGGGGGTATCCGAAAGTAACCGGAAATCGAATTCCAAGGAAAGGAACAGCAGCATGCAGATGAGCAAGATGTGGATGGCGGGGTGCCTGACGGCGTTTCTGGCGACGGCGGGGCTGGCTGAAATGAAGGTGGCGACAGTGGACCTCGACAAGGTGTTCACGGCGCACCCGAAGACGCAGGCCGCGGAGGCGGAGCTGAAAAAGGCGGAAGCATCGGTCGAGGGCGAAATGGAGCAGGTGGCGGAGGGATTGCGTGCGCTGGAAGCGGAGGTAACAAAGCTGCGCGAAGCGGCCCGCAGTCCGCTGCTGAGCGACGAGGCGCGCGCGACGAAGCGCGCGGAGGCGGAAGACAAGCTGACGGAGCTGCAGGAAGCGCAGCTGCGCGCGCGGCGCACGCAGGAAACCAAACTCAAGCAGTTGCGCGAGCAGTTGATGGCTTCGCGGCAGGGGATCGTGGACGAGCTGCTGAAGGAAGTGGCGGCGTTTGCCGAAGCGGAAGGCTTCGACCTGGTGCTGGACCGGTCGGGCATGAGCATGAACATGGTGCCCCTGGCGGTTTATTCCGCGCCGGAACTGGACGTGACCGAACGGCTGATCGAACGGCTGAAGCCGTAGCGGAGGCGGGACGATGGTCACGCTGACCACGGGTGAATTGGCGGCCAGGCTGGGCGCTGAACTGGAGGGGGACGCCTCGGTCCTTGTGACGGGCGTGGCCGATCTGAAGGCGGCCCGCGCGGGGCAGGTGTCATTCGCCGGCCATCCGAAATATCTGCCGGCGGTGGCGTCGAGCGGGGCGACGGCGGTCATTGTGCCGAAGGCGGCGCAGGTCGAAGCGCCCCGTCCCGCGCTGTTGCGCGTGGCGGATGCCGATGCCGCGTTCGCGGCGGCCTGTGCGCTGTTTGCGCCCGAGCGGGTGGTTCAGCCCCGCGGAGTGCATCCGCAGGCTTGGGTATCGCCGGAAGCGAAACTGGGGTCGGAGGTATCCATCGGTGCCTTTGCCGTCGTCGAGGCGGGGGCGGACATCGGGGACGGAACGACGCTGTATCCTCAAACGTACGTGGGCCACGAGGCGAAGCTGGGGCGCGACTGCCTGCTGTATCCGCTGGCGAGCATCCGCGAGCGGTGCGTGCTGGGCGACCGGGTCATTCTGCACAACGGGGCGGTGATCGGCAGCGACGGATTCGGCTACACGGTGGATGCGCAGGGGGTGCGCACGAAGATCCCGCAGACGGGCATCGTGGTGCTGGAGGATGATGTGGAGATCGGCGCGAACACGACCATTGACCGGGCGCGCTTCGGGGAAACGCGGGTGGGAAAAGGCACCAAGGTGGACAATCTGGTACAGATTGCGCACAACTGCGTGATTGGCGACCATTCGGTGCTGTGTTCCCAGGTCGGACTGGCCGGCACGACCACGCTGGGCCGGCACGTGATCTGCGCGGGCCAGGCGGGGCTGGCGGGGCACCTGACGGTCGGCGACGGTGCGGTGATCGGCGCGCAGGCGGGGGTGCCCAAGGATCTGCCCGGCGGCCAGATGTACCTGGGGGCGCCGGCCGTGCCCCGGCTGGAGTTCGGCAAGTCGCTGGCGCATGTCGCCAGCCTGCCCAAGCTGAAGGACAAGCTGAAGGAATTGGAAGAACGGCTTGCCCGGCTGGAACAGGCCGGGGAGTCGACATGACCGCCCCTGAGATTCAAGATTCACGGGCTGACCCTAACGGAAGATGGCGATGACGTTGACAAGCGAGTCGGAACAACAGATCGAGAAACTGGCCGGGCAGGCCCAGGAAGGCTTCCTGGACAACGTGACCGGGGCGTTTTTCCGGAGAATCGACTGGGCGGCCTTCTGGATCGTGCTGGCGGTCTCGTTCGGCGTGTATTTCTACACGCTGGCGCCCACCGTGACGCTGGAGGATTCGGGGGAACTGGCGGTGGCCTCGGACTATCTCGGGGTGCCGCATCCGCCGGGGTATCCCATCTGGACGCTGATCACGTGGTTTTTCCAGTGGGTGTTCCACTGGGTGACGTATAACGGGCATCCGAACCCGGCGTGGTCGGTGGGGCTGGCCTCGGCGGTGTCGGGGGCGGGGGCGTGCGCGCTGCTGGCGCTGCTGATCAGCCGTTCGGGCGCGGATCTGCTGCGCAGCGTTCCGGAGCTGAAGGAGCGGATCGGGTTCCGGGCCGAGAACCTGGTGTGCCTGATCGCGGGGATTTCGGGCGGGCTGCTGCTGGCGTTCAGCCCGGTGCTGTGGTCGCAGAGCGTCATTGTGGAAGTGTACAGCCTGAATGCGTTCTTCCAGATGGCGGTGCTGCTGCTGATCTACATGTGGATGTGCCGGCCGAAGAGCGACACGTTGCTGTACCTGGCGGCGTTTCTGTTCGGGCTGGGCCTGACCAACCACCAGACGCTGCTGTTTCTGGGGCTGGCGCTGGCGCTGGCCGTGGTGCTGAAAGAGGCGGTCCTGTTCCGGGACTATGCGCTGGCGGTCCTGCCGATCGGCGTGGCGTTTGTTCTGGCGGCCAAGGGGATCCAGCTGTTTGCCCCGCCGGAGGCGTTCATGGAGCTGGGGGGAGCGGACGGCGCGCTGTGGAAGTGGTCGAAGGGTCCCGACAGCCCGGCGTTCTGGGTCTATAATTATCTCTTCCTGGCGGTGCCGGTGGCGCTGGCGATCGGCAGTGCGACCAAAGGCCGCAAGACCTCCATCCGCGCGGCGTATGCGGGGCTGGGGGCGGCGGCGATCTACCTGCTGGCGGTGGCGGGCTATGCCTTTTTCGCGTCGGAAGGGGCCAAGGCGGTCCCCGGATACACGCCATGGCTGTGGAGCGCGGTGTCGCCGGATGCCGCCGAGCGCGCGGCCTCGCCGTTTGCCGGGTGGGTCTGGGGGGCGGGCGGCCCGGGATTCAGCGCCGTCTTGCTGCTGCGGATCCTGTTGCTGATGCCGATTCCGCTGGCGTTTCTGGCACTGCCGCATGCGCGGACCGTCAGCGTGTCCATCCTGCTGGCGGAGCTGGGCGTGGCGTTCTACCTGTATCTGCCGATCGCCTCCGAACAGAACCCGCCGATGAACTGGGGCTATGCGCGGACGTGGGAGGGCTTCATGCACGCGGTGACCCGCGGGCAGTACGAAGCCATCGTGCCGACGGACATCTTCAGCGAGAAATTCATCCAGCAGCTCGGGGCGTACCTGAGCGACCTGCGCGGACAGTTTTCGCTGCCGGTGGCGGTGCTGGGATTCCTGCCGTTTTGCGCGTGGGGGCTGACGGCGGGCGGCCGGCGCCGGTCGGCGTTCGTGGCGGCGCTGGCGTTGGTGCTGGCGTCGTCGGCCTTGATTGTGCTGGAGACGGTGACGGGCTGGGGATGGCTGGAGGGGCTGTACCGGCTGTTGATCGCGCCGATCCTGCTGATGGCGGGCTGGGGGCTGGTGACGCTGGTGGCGCTGTATCTGAAGAAGCAGGTGGCGGATTTCAAGGACTACGACTGGGGCACGATCGTCCTGCTGGGGCTGGCGATGGCGGGCGTGCTGCTGGCGGTGCTGTGGGTGGATGTGATGAGCCTGAAGGCGCTGTTCCGCTCGTTCGGCGTGATGGAGCCGGACCAGGAGTTTTTCCTGTCCGGGGCGGGCAAGGCATTCTATTTCGGCCTGGTATTCGGCCCGCCGCTGGCCATTGCGACGGCCTGGGCGCTGAACCGGTCGCCGCTGGCGCTGGACTTCGATTTGGGCGTGTCGCAGCAGCGCTGGCTGATCACGTCGGTCGTGGGGTTTTTCTCCGTGAGCGTGGTCTTCCTGATTTTCCAGAATCCGCAGCTGGACGTGCAGAACCTCTTCATCGGCCGGGTGCAGTTCATCCAGAGCCATGCGTTCTATGCGTTGTGGCTGGGCTACGGCATTCTGCTGTCGGCGGCATGGCTGGAGCGGCTGTTCGGGGAGAAGGCGCGGCTGCCGGCCATGGCGGCCGGCCTGCTGCTGCCGGGCATCCTGCTGTGGCAGAACGCCTATGACGAAGACCAGATCCGGATCGTGGGCGGCGCGGAGCAGAATGGCCACCACTACGGTTGGCAGTTCGGCAACTGGTCGCTGCAGGGGCTGGAGGGAATCGAGGACGATTTCCGCTACTGGTATCCGGACGAGGAGGAGTTCAAGCGCCAGTGGGAGGCCATTCCCACGCGCGATGCCGCCTACCCGCCGCCGATGACCGAAGGCGCGATCTTCTACGGCGGGACCGATCCCGGGCGGTTTGTCCCGACCTACATGATCTATTCGGCGGACGTGCGGCCGGACGTTTATCTGATCACCCAGAACGCGCTGGCCGACAACACGTTCATGAACATCACCCGCGATCTCTACGGCGACACCATTTACATTCCGTCGCTGGAGGACAGCAACGAGGCGTTCCGGAAGTACGTGGAGGATGTCAATTCGGGCGCGATCCAGGCCGGCGCGGACATCAAGATCGAGGGCGGCAAGGTCAGCGTACAGGGCGTGGGCGGCGTCATGACCATCAACGGGATCCTGGCCGAGCTGATCTTCAAGGAAAACAAGGATCGCCACGACTTCTACGTCGAGGAAAGCTACGTGATTCCGTGGATGTATCCGTATCTGACGCCGCACGGGATCATTCTGAAGCTGAATCGCGATCGACTGCCGGGGCTGGACCCGGAGCTGGTGAAAAACGACCACGCGTTCTGGGAGTGGTACACGCAGTGGCTGCTGGACCAACCGGAGTTCCGCCGCGACATCTGCGCGCGCAAGTCGTTTTCCAAGCTGCGCAGCGCAATTGCCGGCATCTATGACTACCGGCGGATGTACGACGAGGCGGAATATGCCTTCAAGCAGTCCATTGACCTGTATCCGCTTTCGCCGGAAGCGAACTTCCGCCTGGCGCAGATGTACATGAACATGCAGCGCTTCGAGGAGGCCGAGACGCTGATCCGTTCCTTCCAGGAGCAGGATCCCAAGAACGATAGCGCCAAGGGATTCCTGAACCAGATCGAGGGGCACCGTCGCATGGTGGACCGCCGCCGGGAAATCGAGAACAAACAGCAGGATTCGGGCGTGCTGACTCCCGACGAGGCGCTGGAGCTGGTCTCCATTTATCGCGCCTCCGGCATGGCAAACGCCTATCAGAACCTGGCGACGCGGCTGGTATCGGATCCGGGATTCCCTCCGCAGCATCTCCTGGCGGTGGCCGGCATGTTCGCCCAGGACCAGCGAGTGGATGCCTTGGTCTTCACCCTGGAGCGCTATACGCAGAAGGAAGGCGGCAATCTGGATGTCTGGCTGGATCTGGCGGCGGCCTATGCCTTCCTCGGGCGGGCCGACGAAGCCGTTCAGGCGTCGCGGCGGGCGATCGAACTGGGCGGCGACCAGGCCCGTGAAGCCATTCTGCGCGACGGACGCTTTCAGCCTCTGGCCTCCAATCCCGAATTCCGGGCGCTGTTTCCCCGTCAGGCCGGGCGGTCGGCGATGCCGCAGGCGCCGCAGTGGCAGGGCGGACTACCCAATCTGCCGGGCCTGGCGAGATAGGTCGGGCATGTCTGTTCCTGCCGGCGCCGCCGGATTCGAGGCGCTCACGCCCGATGTGGTCATGGACCGTGCCGAGCGCGCCCTGGGGCGGCGCACCTCCGGCATCTGCCGTCCGCTGACGTCGTATATCAACCGCGTGTATGAAATCGGCCTGGAAGACGGCGGGCCTGTCATTGCCAAGTTCTACCGTCCGGGACGCTGGAGCCGCGAGGCGCTGCAGGACGAGCACGACTTCCTGCGGGAACTGGCGGCCGACGAGATCCCGGTCGTGGCGCCGCTGGCCGATGCGGCCGGGGCGACGCTGCACGACGAGGAGGGCATCTCCTTCGCGCTGTTTCCCCGCATGGGCGGGCGCCCCTGCGACGAGCCGTCGCGGGAGGAATGGCGCCAGATCGGCCGCCTGATCGGGCGCATTCATGCGGCGGGCGCGCGCCGTCCGGCGGCGCACCGCATCGTGATTGATCCGCGGGAATCCTCGCGGCAGCACCTGGATTTTCTGCGCGGGTCCGGGACAATCCCGCGCGAGGTCGCCGGCCGCTATCTCGATGCCGCGCAGCGTCTGCTGGACCGCATCGCGCCCCGGTTCGACGGTGTCGCGCGGCAGCGGCTGCATGGCGACCTGCACCGGATGAATCTGCTGTGGCGGCCGGGGGAGGGGTTCCGGGCCATTGATTTCGACGACATGGCCAACGGCCCCGCCATCCAGGACCTGTGGATGCTCCTGCCGGACCGCCTGCCCGCGGCGCGTGGAGAATTCGACGGGCTGCTGGAAGGCTACGAGACCTTTGCGGAGTACGACGACGCGCAGACGCGGCTGATCGAGCCGCTGCGCGCCATGCGCTATCTGCACTACGCCGCGTGGTGCGCCCGGCAGAAGGCCGACGAAGGGCGCACGCTGCTCCACCCCGAATGGGGCAGCGCCGACTTCTGGCGAAAGGAATTGGCGGATTTGCAGCGCCAGGCTCGGGACATCGACGACCTGGCGTAAACGGCCGGGGTCGGCGCCCCCGGCTACAGATGAAGTGCGCGCCAGAGG
>CAZHSS010000076.1:0-7185 GCA_964535205.1 uncultured Verrucomicrobiota bacterium | reverse complement strand
TTTCGCATAGACCCCCACGGGCTTGTCCCGTGGGTGAATCAGTTCGCATTCCCCGCTTCCCCGCCGCCCGCAATTCTGCTACCCCTTGCCCTCGCCATGAAACCTCCCCCCATCCGCATCCTCGACGACGCCTTCCTCGACCGGCTCAGCGCCGAAGCCGCCGCCGCCCCGCGCCGCCGCCAGAACTTCAATCTGCATGCCGCAAGCGATTACCCCTCCCAGCGCTTTTTCAACGCCCTCTGCGCCGACACCTATGTCCAGCCTCACCGGCACGCCGATCCCGCCAAGGATGAATCCCTCGTTCTGCTCCGCGGCAAACTGGGCGCCGTCATTTTCGACGAGACCGGGGAGGTTCTCGCCGTCCGCACCCTGCTCCCCGGCATGACCGCCGACGTCCCCTTCAACACCTTCCACACTTGGATCGCCCTCGAGGACGGCACGGTCTTCTTCGAGACCAAGGCCGGGCCCTACATCCCGCTCGCCCCCGAGGAAAAAGCCGCCTTCGCCCCGCCCGAGGGCGACCCGCGCGTTCCCGACTATCTCGCCTGGCTCAAGTCTCTCTGCACCGGCACATGATCCCGCCCCCGCCGCCCCCCACCCCCGACATCGCCATGATCCAGGAAAATCCGTTTGCCACCCCCGACTGGGCCAAGGACGCCGTCTGGTACCAGGTCTTTCCCGAGCGCTTCCGCAATGGCGCACCGCAGTCCGATCCCCGCCCCGAAGACATCGGCGCCGAACACGTCACCGGCTGGCGCATCTGCCCCTGGGGCATGGAGTGGTACGGGCGCGACACATGGGAAAAGCCGCGCGAAGCGCATTTCTTCTCGACCGTCTTCCACCGCCGCTTCGGAGGCGACCTCGTCGGCCTGCGCGAACAGCTCCCCTATCTCCAGCAGCTCGGCATCAACGCCATCTATCTCAATCCCGTCTTCATGGCGCCCTCCCTGCACAAGTACGACGCCACCTGCTACCACCACATCGACCCCACCCTCGGGCCCGACCGCAACGGCGATCTCGCCGCCCTCGCCGCCGCCAGCGAAACCGAGGACCCCTCCACCTGGATCTGGACCTCCGCCGACCGCTTTTTCCTCGACCTCGTCGCCGACGTCCACGCGCGCGGCATGCGCCTCATTCTCGACGGCGTCCTCAACCACTCCGGCACCCGCTGCTTCGCCTTCCTCGACCTGAAGAAGCACGGCAAGGCCTCCCGCTATGTTGACTGGTACCGCATCGAAAAATGGCATGCCGACGGCACGTTCGATTACGCCGGCTGGGGCGGGAACGGCGGACTGCCCGAATTCGGCCGCACCGGCGACACCCTCCACCCCGGAGTAAAAAAATACCTCTTCGACATCACCCACCGCTGGATGGATCCCTCGGGACAAGGCCGCCCCGAAGAAGGCATCGACGGCTGGCGGCTCGACGTCGCCTACTGCGTCCCGCACGGCTTCTGGCGCGAGTGGCATGCCCACGTGCGATCCATCAACCCCGATGCCTATACCACCGGCGAAATCGTCGGCCCCGCGCAGGCCTGGATCCAGCCCGACCAATTCTCCGCCGTCATGAACTACGAATGGGCCTATCCCACCATCGCCTTCTTCACCACCAATCCTGCCTCCATCGGCGCCGCGGAGTTCCGCACCCGCATGGATACCCTCCACGCCCGCCATTCTCCCGGCACGGCCCTGATCATGCAGAACCTGCTCGACTCCCACGACACCGGGCGCATCCTCACCCTGCTCGAAAGCGCTGCCCCGCCGCCCGTCTCCTGGGACGCCTATTTCAACTGGCCCAAGGCCGCCGACAACCCGAAGTTGAAAACCCACCGCCCCGGCCCAGAGGCCAGACAGGCCCTGAAACTCGCCGCCGTCTGGCAGTTCGCCGGCCCCGGCGCTCCCATGCTGTATTACGGAACCGAGGTCGGCCTGTGGGGCGCCAACGACCCCTGCGACCGCCAGCCCATGCTCTGGAGCGACATCCCCGCCGACGACGAAACCATGGGCTTCCGCGCCCCGCTCCCCGTTCCGAATTCCCGCGCCCCCGACATGGACCTCTTCGCGTTCTACCAGAAACTCATCGCCCTGCGAAATGCCCGGCCCGCCCTGCGCCGCGGATCCTTCCGCTGGCTCGACGCCCCCGGCGATGATACCCTCTTCTTCGAGCGCACCCTCGACGGCACCGTTCTCTGGTGCGCCATTCACAAAGGCGGCGAATCCGTCACCCTGGACCTGCCCCGCCCCGCTCCTTCCGCCTCCTGCAGGCTTCCCCGTAATCCCGGGCAGATTTTCCCCCCGCCTATTCTTCACGATCCTGCACCCGTATAGTTATTGCAATATGTATACATATTGCAATAACTATAAGGTCGGCTTGTTGGGGGTTGATCTGAAGCCGGGCCCGGGCAAGTCAGGTTCGCCGTGTTGGATGATTCCAGCCGGTGGAGGGACTTCAGAACCGCGCCATCCCCTCTGCCGTCCAAACCCAGGATGCCCCCCTCTCAGTACCACCGCTCCTCGCCGCCCGGGCGCCAGGTGATCACGAAACGGCCTTCGTTCAGGGCGTCGATCCGGGACATCTGGCCGTCCGTCAGTTCGAAATTAAACACATCGGCGTTTTCGCGGATGCGATCCGGATGCTGCGACTTGGGAATGACGACCAGACCGTGCTGCAGGTGCCAGCGGATGACCACCTGCGCCGGCGTCCTGCCGCATTCGGCGGCCACCGCCGCCAGCACCGGATGATCCAGCCCCTTTGCCCGCGCCAGCGGCGAATAGCTTTCCAGCGCGATGCCTTTTCCGCGGCAGTAGTCCCGCACGTCCGGCCGGCTGTTGAAGGGATGCAGTTCCACCTGGTTCACCGCCGGCACGATGTCGGTGCGCCGGAAGAAAAACTCCTCGAATCGCTGCACGGTGAAATTGCTGACTCCGATGGACCGGACCGCCCCTTCCGCGCGCAGGTCCACCAGCGTCTCCCACGCCCCCATCATCGTTTCGTCCACCGGCCAGTGCAGCAAATAGAGATCAATGACATCCAGTCCGAGCTTCTTCCGGCTGGCATCAAACGCCTTCCGCGTCTTGTCCCGCCCAAAGTCGTCCACCCAGCACTTGGTGGTGACGAAAAGCTCCTCGCGCGGCAGTCCGCTGGCCGCGATGGCCCGGCCCACGGCTTCCTCGTTTCTGTACACGGCCGCCGTGTCCAGGTGCCGGTATCCGCACTCCAGCGCCGCCGCCACCGCCCGTTCGCACACCGCCGCGTCCTCGATCTGGAACACCCCCAGTCCCAGGGGCGGAATCGAGTGCCCGTCGTTCAGCGCTATCCGCGTCGTCCTGTCCAGTGCCATGCCGGCCGTCCTTTCCGCGACCCGTTTCCGGCCCGCCGGAACAGTGTACCCCGCCGGAAAAACTTTTTCATATTTAGATATTGACATATTATAATACTGATATATGTTGGGCGCCATGAAAGCGAAGTCCACGACTTGTTCACAGGATCTGTCGGTGGAGGAACTGGGCCGTATGGCGCAGGTGCTCAAGCTGCTGGCCCATCCTTACCGGCTCAAAATCATCGACCTGCTCGAAACCGGCGGCGACGCCCCCGTGCACCGCCTGATGGATCGCCTGGATCTCCCCCAGGCCGCCACCTCCAACCACCTCAAGAAAATGCGCCGCGTCGGCCTCGTCGAATGCCGGCGCCAGGGCAAGGAAATCTGGTACTCCCTCGGCGACCGCCGCTCGCTGACCATTCTCAACTGCATGCGCGCCAAAAAAGGAGCCTGATGATGAAATTTTTCCTTTTCAATTCCACCCAGCAGCCCGGCTCGGCAGGTCCCGACCTCCGGGAGAGTCGGGATCGCCCTACCCAGCACCGTATGGCCCGATTTCAGATAGGGCGAACCGTCCCGGTGAACCGTCATGGTACATTGGGTTGGTTGATGCTAATCCCCCTTATGTTGTCCGCCCCCGCCGCCCGCGCCGTCACGCTGGACGAGGCCGTGCAGGCCGCCCTCGACCACTCCCCCACCCTGCAGGCCGCCGAAGCCCGCATCGGCTCCGCCCGCGCCATGTTGCGCCAGGCCCGCTCGTTCTATTATCCCTCCGTCGGCGTCTCCGGCACTTACTCCGCCAGCGACAACCCCATTCAATCCTTCATGATGCAGCTCAATCAGCGCCAACTGAACATGATGGATCCCGCCTTCGATCCCAACGATCCCGACGACACCGACAACCTGCGTCTGAGCCTTGGCGCCCAGTGGCGATTGTTCGACCGCCAGCGCGACGCCGGCAAGCACATGGCCCGCTTCGGCGCCGAAGCCAGCGCCGAGATGTTCGCCGCCGCCCGCAACCAGCTCATTCACGAGATCACCCGCGGGTTCTACGGCGTCCTGCAGGCCAGTTCTTTCGCCGATGTCCAGGCTGAATCCGTTAAAAGCATCGAGGAAAGCCTGCGCATCGCCCGGGCCCGGCTCGAAGCCGGCAGCGCCGTGCGCACGGATGTGCTGAATCTCGAAACCCAGCTCGCCCAGGCCAACGAAGACCTCATCCGCGCGCGCAACGGCCTGCAGCTCGCCGTCGCCGCCCTCAACGCCGGCATCGGCGCGGAACTCGTTGCCGCCGATTCCATCGAATCGCCCGGCACCGCCGCCCTCGAAGCCCCCCCGCCCGAATGCACCGATCCCGAGGCCTACGAAAACCGCCCCGAACTCCGCGCCGCCCGCCTCATGCGCCGGGTCAAGGAGCAGGATGTAGCCAAGGCCCGCGGCGGCTATGTCCCCACCGTCAGCGCCTTCGCGTCCTACGACCTCGACAGCGATGTCTCCAGCGATTTCGAAAACAGCTACATGGCCGGCATCATGGCCGAGGTGAATATCTTCGACGGCGCCCGCACCCGCGCCGCCGTCCAGGCCGCCCAGGCCGAACTCGATGCCGCCCGCGCCGACGAAAACCAGGCGCGGCTGAATCTGCGCCTCGATCTGCAGCAGGCCTTTCTCGGCGCCCGCGAAGCCTGGGAACGCCTCCTCGTCACCCGCAAAAGCCTCGAAACCGCCGAAGAAGCCCAGCGCATCGTCCGGGAACAATATGAGCAGGGCGCCGCCGACATCGCCCTCCTCCTCCAGACCCAGGTCGGCGTCACCGCCATGCAGACCCGCAGCATCGCCGCCCGCTACGACTATTTGACCGCCCTCTCGAACCTCCAGCGCGCCAAGGGGGAGCTGGGCGAGGATGCCCACAGGAGTCACTAGTCAGGAGACAGGAGTCAGAATGAAAACCCAAAAACCATTTAGACAGGATGTACAGGATTATTCAGGATTAACAGGATTTCAACCCATGATCGTTCCCTCCTGTTTTCCTGTTCCTTCCTGTGTTCCTGCTTTGATTCCCATTCTGAACCCCGAACCCTGAACCCTTTATAAACCTCGGAGGAACCCGCAAATGAAAACTTTTATCCCCACGCTGAAAAAAACCCTCAAGCCCCTCCTCGGCCTCGCCGGCCTGGCGGTTGTCGTGGTCTGGTCCGGCGGATTCCTGGGCGACAAGACGGCGCCCGGCACGCTGGATGCCGAAACAGGGTTCCCCCTGCCCGAAGGCGCCGAAACCTTGCCGGTTGAAATCCAAACCGTCCCGACCCGCGTCGACGTCGTCGGCACCACGGCTTCCGAGGAAAAGATCAACCTCAGCGCCCGCATCCCGGCCTATGTCAGCGACGTCTTCGCCTCCGCCGGCGACCGCGTGACCAAAGGCCAGGAGCTGGTGACGCTGGACGACCGCGACATCCGCCAGCAGCTCGCCGCCGCCGAGGCCCAGCTCAACCAGGCCCGCACCGAGTACGACCGCGCCAAGAGCCTGTTTGAAAAGGAAGCCACCACCCAGCAGGCCCTGACCGCCGCCGAATCCATGTTCCATGCCGCCCAGGCCCAGGTCGAACAGGTCAAGGTCATGCTGACCTATGCCCGGGTCACCTCGCCCATCGACGGCATCGTCACCGAGCGCCGCATCGAAGCCGGCGACCTCGCCAACCCCGGGATGCTGCTGCTGGCCGTCTACGATCCCTCCCGCATGCGCCTCGAAGCCCCCGTCCCCGTCCGCCTCCTGGACCGCCTCGCCGTCGGCCAGTCCGTCGAAGTTACCCTGGACCGGCCCGCCAAGGTCTTCCCCGGCACGGTTTCCGAAATCGTCAGCGAGGTCGATCCCGCCAGCCGCACCCAGCTCGTGAAAATCCATCTCGACGGCGCCGACGGCGATGTCCTCCCCGGCACCTTCGGCCGCCTGTGGGTCGATGCCGGCCCGCGCGAAGTCATCGCCATTCCCTCCTCCGCCGTCATCCGCGTCGGCCAGCTCGAATTCGTGCAGGCCGTCCGCGACGGCCGCGTCGTGCGCCGCCTCGTCAAAACCGGCCCCGCCCGCGACACCTCCGTCGAAATCCTCTCCGGCCTCTCCGCCGGCGACGTCATCCTCGTGAACCCCGTCCCGCAGGAGGGCTGATCCCATGGAAGAACGCAAACACTCCGTCACCTCCGGCATCCTTCAGGCCTTCCTGAAGGGCAACCTGTCGATCCTGCTGATTCTCATCAGCCTCGCTGTCGGCGCCGCCGCCCTCCTTATTACGCCGCGGGAAGAGGATCCCCAGATCGTCGTGCCGCTGGCCGACGTCATGGTCATGATGCCCGGCAGCTCCGCCGCCGAGGTCGAACAGCTCGTCTCCTCCCGCCTCGAAAAAATGCTCTATCAGATCGACGGCGTGGAATACGTCTATTCCATGTCCCGCCCGGGCATGTCCGTCGTCACCGTGCGCTTCTTCGTCGGCGAGGACCGCGAGGACAGCCTCATCAAGATCTACAACAAGATCTTCCAGAACATCGACCAGACCACCCCCGGCATCGCCGGCTGGGTCGTCAAGCCCATCGAGATCGACGACGTCCCGATCGTCAACGTCACCCTCCACAGTCGCGAGCACGGCACCCACGAGCTCTACCGCATCGCCGAAGTCGTCGCCAACAAGCTCCAGCGCATCCCCGACAGCGCCAAGATCACGATCCACGGCGGCCAGAAGCGCGTCGTCCACGTCTATCTCGACACCGAACGGCTTGCCGCCTACGGCCTCTCCGCCATGGAGGTCGCCGGCGCGCTGAAGATGTCCAACGCCCAGGCCCCCGCCGGATCCTTCGCCCAGGCCAACCGCGAAATCGCCGTC
>CAZHSS010000075.1:0-7227 GCA_964535205.1 uncultured Verrucomicrobiota bacterium | reverse complement strand
CGTCGGGGGGTATGGAGCGGCTATGGAATTATGAAAACTGCTCTAACCCGGCAGCGCCTTCTCCTTCTTCCCCGGACCTTCTGCGGGCACAACCCCGCAGAAGGCCTCGAAGGAGCACATCCGCGATTCATTGACCGCCCGGATGCGCCCTTTTCCCGTTGTTTGCTTCGTTGGCCTTGTCAATCCGGACCGCGCCTGTCAGGATAAATACCGGTCTGTCTGCAAGCCACCCATAACCCCGGAGACGACCATGAACAAATGGATTCTCATCACGTTGCTGGCTCTCTCGTTTCTCCCCGCCGCCCAGGCCGCCGGCCGCTCCCACCGGATCGGCGCAGGCGCCAACTACTGGGTCGCCGTGGATGACATTGATGTGGACGACCTGAACGACGACGGGCTCAGCTATCTCGTGACCTACCAGTGGCGCCCCACCCTGATCGGACTTCAGGCCGATGTCGAATTTCTGCCGGATCTGTTCGGCGAGGACGCCATCGCCCCGGCCGCCTATCTGGTCGTGGGCAGCGCCATCTATGCCGCCGCCGGCATCGGCATCATCCATCAGGACGGCGATTTTGCCGACGACCCCTTCTTTGCCTTCAAGGCCGGCCTCGACCTGGAAGTCCTGCCCAGCCTCTATCTCGACATTTCCGCGTGCTACCGGTTCAACAGCAAATACGACTTCGACGACGCCATGGACGAGATTGATACTGACACCGTGTTTCTCGGCGCGGCCGTTCGCCTGGGGTTCTGACAACCCCGTTCCGCCGCCGGTTGCACACCGCGGCGGAGAGTAGCTGCCCCCGCGGGGTCAACCGCTGATCCGGCTCATCCGGAACGCTTCCGGCAGGCACTCCGCGAGATCCCCCGCCTTCATGGCCGTCTGGGTCTTGCGCAGGGCCGCAATGTCGCCGGCCGTTCCGTGCAGCCAGACGGCGGCGCAGGCCGCCTGGAAAGGATCCACCCCCTGCGCCAGCACCCCCGCCAGCAGCCCCGCCAACACGTCGCCGCTGCCCCCGCAGGCCATGCCCGGATTCCCCGTCAGATTCAGCCACGCCGGTTCTCCGGCCCGGGCCACCAGCGTTCCCGCCCCCTTCAGCACCACAATGGCGCCCGTGCGATCCGCCGCCTCCCGCGCGGCGGCCTGTCGGTCGCGCTGGATCGCGGCGACATCCGTGCCCAGCAGCAGCGCCAGTTCGCCCGGATGAGGCGTCAGGATGACCGGTGACGCGCTGCCCCGGATGGCCTCGGGCTTTCCCGCCAGCACCGCAATGGCATCCGCATCCAGCACCAGCGGACACGCCGCCTCCCGCAGCAGCCGCGCCACCAGCCGACGGGTTTCGGGATCGCGCCCCAGCCCGGGCCCAGCCAGAATCGCTTCCAGACCTCCGAAATCCACATCCGCCGACAAGCCGCCGGACACAATCGCCTCCGGCACCCGCGCCAGCACGCTCCCCACCGCTTCGGGCGACGTCAGAACGCGCACGAGGCCGGCCCCGGAACGGATCGCGCCTTCGGCGGCCAGGGTGATCGCGCCGGGATAGGCCGCCGATCCCCCAATCAATCCGGCCGTGCCGTAGGTGCCCTTGTGGCTGGCCCGGGCGCGACGCGGAAATGCCTGCCGGACATTTCCGGAAGAAATCCACTGGAGATCGGGGCGCGCATCCGGTACGGCGGCGATGGCCTCCGCCGGCAACCCCACCGGCACGCACCAAAGCGATCCCATGGCCTCGACCGCCTCCGGTGCCGCCATCCCCGCCTTGGGGCATTCCATCGTCACGGTGAAATCCGCCCGCACATGGCAGCCGGCGGTTTCGCCGGTCTCGGCATCCATTCCCGTGGGAATGTCCGCGGATACGATCAGGCAACGCCCCGCCATTCGCTCGAGGTACTCCACGGCCTGCCGGATCGTGCCGCGCGGTTCGCCCTTGGCCCCGGTGCCCAGCAGGGCATCCACCAGGATCGCCGGCTCGGGAGCCTCCTGCCCGGCGGCTTCCCACTGCCCGTCCGCGATTTCGTGCACCGGGACATCCCGATCCGCCAGGCGATCGAACGCCGCCTTGGCATCTCCCCGCAGCCGGTCCGCCGGCACGGCCAGCCATATCTCCGCGGGAATGCCCATCGCATCCAGCTCCGCCGCCGCCGCAAAGGCATCGCCGCCGTTGTTGCCCGGCCCGGCCAGAAAACGAACGGCGGGATACGGCGGCGCCAGCTGCCGCAGCCACCGGGCAAGCAGACCGGCCAGCCCCTTTCCGGCACGCGTCATCATCTCCAGCCCCAGCCCCGGGCGGTCGGCGATGGCGGCCGCCTCCGCTTCCCGCAGACCCGACGCCGGGACGAAGTTCATGCGCGCAGACACTCCTTCATGTCGCGTACAGCCTGCTCCATCCCCGTCAGAACGGCGCGGGCCACAATGCTATGCCCGATGTTCAGGGTGTCCAGATGGGGCACCGCCCTCAGAAATGCCGGCAGGTTGTCGTAATTCAGCCCATGGCCCGCATTGATCCGCAGGCCCAGTCCGTGGCCGCGGCGGGCGGCATCCGCCAACCGCTCCAGCTCGGCCGGCCGACGGTCTTCCGGCAGATTGCAGTATGTTCCCGTATGCAGTTCCACCACCGGCGCGCCCAGCGCCACCGCCGCCTCCAGCTGGTCGCGGGCCGGCTCGATGAACAGGCTGACAACGATTCCGACGGCTGTCAGACGCGCCACCGTGGGCTTCAGCGCCTCGAACTGCCCGGCGGCGTCCAGCCCGCCCTCGGTGGTCAGCTCCTGGCGCTTTTCCGGCACCAGACACACCTCGTCGGGCTTTTCGGCCAGCGCGATCTCCACGATTTCCGGCGCATTGGCCATTTCGAGATTCAGCGGCACGGTCAAGGCCCGGCGCAGCGCATGCAGATCGGCATCCTGGATGTGCCGGCGATCCTCGCGCAGATGAATCGTGATGCCGTCGGCCCCCCCCCGTTCGCAGAGCGCCGCCGCTTCCAGCGGCGACGGATAGTCCACGCCCCGCGCCTGCCGCAGCGTAGCGACATGGTCAATGTTCACGCCCAGTTTCATGACGGGTCCGACTCCGGCGGTTTCTTCCGGGTGGCCGACTCGGCCCGGAGAAACATCGCCAGCAGCGTCAGAATGGCGTAGGCGGCCACGATCACGGCCGCGGTATGGATCAGTTCGCTGATTGCCAGACTCATCGGATAAACCTCCTACAGCAGGGAACGGCCCTCGGAGCCGCCGAAGAAATGCGCCTTGTCCATGTTCAGCACCATTTCCACGGAATCACCCACCTGGCGGCGGCACGAGGCGTCCACGCGCGCCGTAAAGGAATTCCGCCCGGTGCTCGCCGTCAGATAGATTTCCGCGCCCATCATTTCGACCATTTCGACTGTGGCCCGGACCACTCGGGCCGGCTCGGCGCCGGGAACCGCGGCGCGCTCGCCCACATCCTCCGGGCGCACACCCATCACCAGTTCCTCGCCTTGGCGGGACGCCAGCTTGATGGCCGCCGGCTCCGGAATCGCCGTCTGGAACGTACCCTCGTCGAACACCAGGCAATCCCCCGCCCGGCGCACGGTCCCCGGAAAGAAATTCATGGGCGGGCTGCCGATGAACCCGGCAACAAACTGGTTGACCGGGCGGTTGTACAGGTCCAGGGGGGTGGCCACCTGCTGGATCCAGCCGTCCTTCATCACCACGATGCGGTCGCCCATGGTCATCGCTTCGATCTGGTCGTGCGTCACATAGATCATCGTGCTCTGCAGCCTGTTGTGCAGCTTGCTGATCTCCGCGCGCATCTGCACGCGCATCTTCGCGTCCAGGTTGGAAAGCGGTTCGTCGAACAGAAACGCCTTGGGCTTGCGAACGATGGCCCGGCCCACGGCCACGCGCTGGCGCTGGCCGCCGGAGAGCGCCTTGGGCTTGCGCTCGAGATAATCCGCGATGCCCAGGATGTCCGCCGCCTCCATCACCCGCCGGTGGATTTCCGCCTTCGGATACTTGCGCAGCTTCAGGCCGAACGCCATGTTGTTGTACACCGTCATGTGCGGATACAGCGCGTAGTTCTGGAACACCATGGCGATGTCCCGGTCCTTGGGCGGCACGTCGTTGACCTTTTTCCCGTCAATGAAGATGGCCCCCCGGCTGATCTCCTCCAGGCCCGCGATCATCCGCAGCGTGGTGGACTTGCCGCACCCGGACGGCCCCACCAGCACCACGAATTCGCGGTCCTCGATTTCGAGGCTTGCGTCATGCACCGCCGTCACGTCGCCGGGATAGATTTTATAGACGTTTTCGAGCAGAACCTTGGCCATCGCGCTTCCTCATCCCGGACGCCCGGGGGCGTCCGTTCGCCACAAGGGTGTAGCATCCGCCGCGTTGCCCTGTCAAATGCCGCCCGTTCCATCCGATCCCGCGGGGCGCATCCCCTCCACCCGATGCGCCCGCGCCGGTTCGCGCCGCCGGGGAACGCTTGACAGACCCGCCGTCTTTCTGTATCTACGCAAAGAAACATTGAGCACCCCTCCAGGAGACGACATGAACGATCCCGATTATTCCAACTATTTCAACCTGCACCCGGACAAAAACGGCCGCTACGGCAAATACGGCGGGGCCTACCTTCCGCCGGACCTCGACAAAATCATGGCCGAAATCCGCGACGCCTACGACACCATCTCGCGTTCCGCCAAGTTCATCGCCGAACTGCGCTCCATCCGCACCCATTACCAGGGCCGGCCCACTCCGGTTTATCACTGCGAACGCCTCTCCAAAAAGCTCGGCGCCGCGCAGATCTACATGAAGCGCGAAGACCTCAACCACACCGGCGCCCACAAGCTGAACCACTGCATGGGCGAAGGCCTCCTGGCCGTCTATCTCGGCAAGAAAAAGCTGATCGCCGAGACCGGCGCCGGCCAGCACGGCGTCGCCCTCGCCACCGCCGCCGCCTACTTCGGCCTCGAATGCGACATCCACATGGGCGAAGTGGATATCGCCAAGCAGGCTCCCAACGTTGCCCGCATGAAGCTCCTCGGCGCCAACGTCATCCCGGTCTCCTTCGGCCTCAAGACTCTCAAGGAAGCCGTGGACTCCTGCTTCCAGGCCTACCTGGCCGACCCCGTCACCCAGCTCTACTGCATCGGCTCCGTCGTCGGCCCCCACCCCTTCCCCATGATGGTCCGCGACTTCCAGCGCGTGGTCGGCATCGAGGCCCGCGAGCAGTTCCACGCCATGACCGGCGACATCCCCGACATCGTCACCGCCTGCGTCGGCGGCGGCTCCAACGCCATGGGCCTTTTCTCCGGCTTCCTGTCCGACCCCTGCGAAATCCACGGCGTCGAACCCCTCGGCAAAGGCACCAAGGTCGGCGAACATGCCGCTACCATGACCTACGGGAAGGAAGGCGTCCTGCACGGATTCAATTCCTATCTCCTGCAGAACGAAAAAGGAGAGCCCGACCCGGTCTACTCCATCGCCTCCGGCCTCGACTATCCCTCCGTCGGCCCCGAACACGCCTTCCTGCGAGACAGCGGCCGCGTCAAGTATGTCACCGCCACCGACCGCGAAGCCGTCGAAGCCTTCTTCATGCTCTCGCGCGTCGAAGGCCTTATCCCCGCCCTCGAAAGCGCCCATGCCGTCGCCCATGCCATCCGCCTCAGCCGCGACAACCCGACCCATGCGCGCAGCATTCTGGTCAACCTCTCCGGCCGCGGCGACAAGGATATGGACTACGTCATCGAACACTACGGATTCGGCGAAGACTTCCATCTCTGATCCCGCTCCCCCCGGCTCCCACGGACCGGCCTGCGGGCCGGTCTGTTTTTTGTCCGCGCCCTACTCCGCGGCGGCCCCGGTCGTCGCCAGCATTCCGCAGGCGGCATGGATGTCCGCTCCGCCGCTGTACCGCCGCGCCACGGGCTGGCCCAGGTGCTTCCGCAACGCATCGCGAAACGTCCGCAATTCCTCCGCGGAGGGCGGGCGGAAACGCCCGGTCGCGTCATTCACGTCAATCAGGTCCAGGGTGACCGGAAGGCCGGCCAGCAGGCCGGCCAGTTCAACCGCATCCGCTTCCCGCGTGTTGAACCCCGAGATCATGGTCCAGGCCAGCACCACCCGGCGGCCCGTCGCGGCGTGGTGGTCCCGAACCGCCGCCATCAGCTCCGGCAGCGGATGCGCCGCCTCCACCGGCATCAGCATCTGCCGCCGGGCCGACACCGCGGCCGACAGCGAGACCACCAGGCGGAACGGCAGCCGATCCGTTGTGAAGCGCCGGATGCCCGGCACAATCCCGGCCGTGGAAATGCTGATCGCCTTCGCGGCCACGGCCCCCCCGCAGGGCTCGCTCAGGATCCGGGCCGCGCGCACCACCGCCTCGTAATTCAGCAGCGGCTCGCCCATGCCCATGAACACCACGCCCCGCACCGGGTGCCGCGAATCCGCCTGGATGCGCACCACCTGATCCACCATCTCCCAGGCCGCCAGGTTCCGCGTAAATCCCATCCGCCCCGTCGCGCAGAACGCGCACCCCAGCGGACAGCCCACCTGCGAACTGATGCACACCACGTACCGGCCTTTCCCCTCCCGGTGCAGCAGCGGAATCCGCACGGCTTCAAACAGGCCCCGGCCCTCGCCTTCGAACAGATACTTCGCAAATCCGTCCCGCGCCGATACCCGTTTGTCCCGAAGCACCAGCCGCGGCAGCCGGACGGCGTCCCGGACGCGCGCCAGCACCTGGTCCGACACCTCCGGCAGATGGTTCGGCAGCCCATCCCGGCGCACCGCCGCCGCCTGCAACCGCCGGGCCGTGCGCCGCGTCACCCCCAGCGGCGCCAGCGCCTCATGCAGCTCGTCCGCCGTCCTGTCTTTCATCCAAACCGTCATGTATCCAGTATATCCCCCACCCTTAGGAATTGCCATCCATTCATGCGCACCGTCCACCGCATGGGCGCATCTGCGATTGGGTGCAGGGTGAAGGCCTGCGGCTCACCCGGAGGGTTCGCCCTACCTGTTAGACATCCGACCGATCGGGGTAAGGCGAGGCATCCCTGCCGAGCCGGGCTATTTGCCCATTTGGCCATCGCGAATGCACCGAATCACAGATGCGCCTCCACCGCATCTCCCAACCACCGCTTGTGCGCGAGCGGGCGGAATCCGCCGAATCCGTCGTGGCGGGCGCATCTGTGATTCGGTGCATGCCATGCAAAAAGGCCTTGTAGTCCTGTATGGCTGTCATCCCGAGCG
>CAZHSS010000074.1:0-7247 GCA_964535205.1 uncultured Verrucomicrobiota bacterium | reverse complement strand
AAACCCGCAACCTGCGCAAGGAACTGCAGACCGTCAAGAAGCTCGCCCGCGAACGCTCCAAGGCCGTCAGCATCCGCATTCCCCAGCTCAAGGACTGCAAGAGCCATCTGGATCCCCGCCGCAAGCGCGGTCTCGACAGCATGCTGTTCATCACCGAAGGGCTCTCGGCCGCCGGCTCCATCACCGCCTGCCGCAACGTCCTGACCCAGGGCGTCTTCACCCTCCGCGGCAAGCCCCTGAACGTGGCCGAACTCAACCGCGACGCCATCTATACCAACGAAGAACTCTACAACCTCATGCGGGCCATGAACATCGAGGAATCCCTCGCCGGCCTGCGCTTCCAGAAAATCATCATGGCCACAGACGCCGACGTGGACGGCCTGCACATCCGCAACCTCCTGCTGACCTTTTTCCTTCGCTTTTTTGAACCCCTGGTGCTCGCCGGACACCTCTATATCCTCGAAACGCCGCTGTTTCGCGTCCGCAACAAAAAGGAAACGCGCTACTGCTACTCCGAGGCCGAACGCGACGCGGCCACCGCCGCCCTGCGCGGGCCCGAAGTCACCCGCTTCAAGGGTCTCGGCGAAATCTCCCCCGGCGAATTCAAGCACTTCATCGGCCCCCAGATGCGCCTGACCCCCGTCGTGGTGGCGTTCGAGCACAAAATCCCCACCTTGCTGCGCTTCTACATGGGGCGCAACACTCCCGAACGCCGGCAGTTCATCATGGAACACCTGCGCATCGAAGCCGAAGCCTGACCGGCCTTGCTCGCCCGACGCTTGTCCGCCATAGCCTTGGCGAAGGAGGAAGCCTTGGCGAAGTCGGGCGCCGCGGGTGAATCAGGTCCGGACCCCCACGGCCTCGCGCCGTGGGTGAATCAGTTCCCAGCGGAACGCCGGGAATGCAAAGCACGAAAATCAGAACGTCCGCGCGTAGAGTTTGCCGGAGCGGGGCAGCTGAACCCCCGGCAACGGCCGGGCGTAGGCCGCGCGCTCCATCACGCGGAAGACCTGGATCTGCCCCACGGCCCGCGGCGAGTCCCGGCCGATCACCTCGCCCGTCACGGGCGAAATCAGCGGTTCTTCGTCCAGGGCCACGTGCAGCACCATGCCCGGCTGCAGGCCCGAGCCCAGGCCCCGGTCCAGCGTGTAGGAATTCTGCCCCATCTGGCGGCGGATGCGGCATTCGAACGGCAGCTTGGACGCCCGCCGCTGGATGTCCCGTTCCAGAGTCTGCTTCCACGCGGCCAGCGTGGCCGGGTCCGTCGAAGCCGGCGCCACGTAGGAGGCAATCTTTTCCTTTCGGGCCGCATCCGTCAGCGTCACCGCCACGAACGTGCGCCCCTCCTCATCCTTCATGATTTCCCCCTGGATGCGGTACGAGAAGTCCGGGGCCCGGATGCGCATCCGCAGCCCCTCCATGTACTCCACGCCGTCCGCCTGCTGCAGCATGGCCACCAGCGCGGCGTGGTAGGGCCCGGCCAACTCGGCCGGGCCCTGGAACGGCGGACAGAACACCGCATGGCGCAGGGCGTCCGTGGCGGGCGCCGGCTCGTCGGCCGGCGCCCCCGGCGCTATCCAGCAGGCCGCGGCCGCGCACGCCGCGGCCATCCAGCGAAATCCTCTGCGCTTCATGCGATGCTCCTTCCGGCGGCCGGGCCGCCTGCGCCTTAGAACGCGGCGTTGACGATCGGGAAGAATGTCAGCGGCCCTTCCTCCAGCAGGTTCACCAGGCCGACCTGGATGCCCCGCAGCGATACCGTGCGGTTGATCAGGCCGATCTGCAGGCCGTTCACGTCGTCCGCGCGGTTGAACACCCCGGCCTGCACGCCGTTGATGTCATAGCGCACATGGTTGAACAGCCCGGCCTGAACGCCGGACACCGAGCCCATCTGGTTGAACAGTCCGACGTTGATGCCGTCGAAATCCGCCTCGACCAGGTTGACCAGGTTGACCTGCAGCGCGTCCATCTTCACGGATTTGCTCCAGATGCCCAGGTCCAGGCCCATCATGTCCTGGTTTTCGCTGGCCACCAGGTTCAGCCGAAGCCCCATGACCATGGTCTCCGGCGGAAACAGCTGCGCATTCGCGCCGCCAAAACCGATCTGGAAGGGGGTCATGTCCAGCGCCATCGCCGGGCCCGCCGCAAGAACGGCCAGGCAAAGTCCTGCCACTAATTTTTTCATCGTTGCCTTTCTGGTTGTCGCTTTCATTTCATCCTCCGATAATGGCGCGGGTCTTCACCTTGCGGATTTCCTGTTCATCCGCCCACAGCAGCCGGCCACTCTTCAAATCCCGCAGGTTCATCGTGAACTTGTAGTACACGTCGCGGACCCGGCCCGCCGTCTGCCGGATCTCCGACAAGTTCGCCGTCAGCATGTAGCGCGGGGCGTCCTGCTGGCCCATGGCAATGGCATCCTGCGCCGCGGTCTGCTGGTAGGCCAGCTCTTCCTGAAGCGCCGCCTCCGTCGTCCGGTCCTGAAAACTGAACTGGCGCGACCGGATCAGCCTGGTGCGGATGCTGTCCGTCACCGACTCCGTGTCAATGTGCTGGGACGTCTTGTTCTTGACCTTGTCCACGATCAGCAGCGGCGGGCCGTTGCCGCCGATGTCCTGCATCAGCATCTCGTCGCCCAGCAGCGAATCCACCATCTTGGCGGCGATCTGCTGCAGGTCCGAGGAGCCGAAGCCGGTGGACATCGGCTTCGATGACGTCGCGTCGCCGTATTCCACCGTGCTGATGCAGCCCGAAAGCATGGCCCCTACCGCCAGGGCCGCCAGAAGTTTCCACATGCTGTTCATATCCGTCTCCTTCACCGGGCGGCTGTCCGCCCTCGCTTCCCTTGGTATTGTCCCTGTTCCCTGTTTCAAACCGTCCGCCCTAGTCCACGATCCAGCGCGTGCGCTCCCCGGCGCGGATCCGCAGCTTGAACGACGCCGCGCCGGCCGTGGGCGCCACGCCCTGGATAGTCCGGGTCTCCTTGCCGTGCAGCACCAGCGGCCGCCACGCATCGCCGTCCGGGTCGATCTCCACGCCGTCCTCGTCGAACCAGGCGAACTTCGACTGGGCCGTGTAGGTCTTGTTCATCCGCGACGTCAGCTTGACGTTGGCCTTCATCAGCCCGTTGCGCGTCTGGCCCACAATCAGATCCTCGACGGTCAGCAGCCGGGCCACCTTCGCGTTGTCCACCTGCAGCACGTCCTGCAGGTTGCCCTCCGCATCCGCCTCCACCCCCACGGTGAAGCCCGCGGTGTTCGGCGCGGCGCAGCCCGCCGCCAGCGCGGCCGCCATGGCCGCCGCCAGAATCATCCATCCTGCTTTCATGCGTCTTCTCCCGTTGGGTTAGTAGCTGTCCTGCTGGATCACATTGATCAGATTCGCGTCCGCACCGCCTTCGCCGCCGATCGTCAGCGACTCGTTCGGCATGCCTTCCAGGCGGATGTAGCTGTTGCTGGCCGACTGGCCCACGCCGCCCGCCACCGTCTTGGTGGCGAACGCGTCCGCTTCGCTTTGCTCGCGGGCGATGTCGTCCACGCGTTCCTGCGCCTCCAGTTCGCCCTTGCGGGCCAGGCCCACGGCCGACAGCTCCAGCGGAACCTCCAGCAGCTGGCCGTCCGCCAGCGCCACGCTCTTCTCCCACGTGGCATAGCCTTCGCGGGTCACGCGAATCTCATGCACGCCCGGACGGACCCGGATCGTGCCCGGGGCGGTGCCCGCCACCACGCCGTCAATCTCCACCGCCGCCCCCGCCGCCGGCGTGTTCACCGTCACCGTGGCCCAGGCCGGCTCCGCCGCCGCCGCCGCCGCAAACTTCTCGCGGCTGGAACCCACCCGGCCGGCCAGCTCCACTGCTCCGCGGTCCAGCAGCGTGTTCAGCAAGTCCCCCGCATCGGTCTGCACAAAGGCGTTCTGCATCCGCTTTTCGTTCACCGCCACCGTGTCGCCGTAGATCTGCGTGCCGCCCTGCCCTTCCAGCACCCGCAGCGCCAGCCGCAGCGTCGTAATCGTCGCCTCCTGCGGCACCCCGTAGCTCTGCGATCGCACCGTGTTCTCCCCCAGCGACACCAGCGACGCCATCACCAGCAGGTCCGCCTCCATCAGCTGGGCGGTCCGCAGCGCCGATGCCTCCCGCGACGGCCCGTCCACCGTGCCCTCGGACTTCACCGTCTGCAGCGCCTCCACCGCCTGGCGCAGCTCCTGCGCCGCCTCCGCGCCGCGCGACTCCGCAAAGCGGTCCAGCACGTCCTGCGACCGGATCACCTCGAAGCCCGCATCCGCCAGGCGCGTCGAAAGCAGATCGTTGAACGCATCCAGCTGCCCTTCCAGCGCCGCGCCCGCCCGGTTCTGCACGAACAGCGCCGCGCGCGGCGCCGCCTGCACCGCCGTCCCCCACGCCAGACCCGCCACCATGACCCATGCCATTGTCTTCATGCTGCGCTCCTTCTTCATGACTGCCCTTTTACTGTGGCATGATTGACCGCGAATATACAGCCAAATCGATGCGCGTCACAACCACCAAGGTCGTCTTGCCCGCCGCCAGGGTTACCTCCCCCCCCCAGAGTTCGCCCCCGCCCGGCCCCTGCAGGACCACCCGGCGGCAGCCCGGCTCCACCCACGCGCACAACACGTGGATGTGCGCCGGCAGCGTCAGCCAGCTGCGCAGGTCCGCCTGCTCGGAAATCACGTTGTACAGCGTCACCGCCAGCTCGGCCCAGCCGCCCCCCGCATCCTTGGCGGCCTTGGCCGCCACGCCCTTGGTGACCGCCCGCGCCACCTGCCGCGTCACGATTCCCGGCATCCGTTCCGCCAGCGACCGCGCCGCCAGCGCCCCCACGCTGCAGATCGGCGCCGTGCTCCCCACCCGTCGCCCCCCGACCGTCACCCCGACCGGCACCGGCCCCGGAAACGCCTCCGCATAGACCGGCAGCGCCACCGCCCCGATCGAATTGGCCGACGCCAGCGGATAGGCCACCGACATCTCCGACTTCTTCGGCGCCAGGCCTTCTTCGTACAGCACCACCAGCCGCGCCTTGCCCTCCAGCGCCCCCGTGCCGTCCGCCGGCATGTCCTTGACCTGCGGAAACCGCCGCCCGAAATCCGCCACGTCCTCCCGCATCCCCAGCCGCTTGCCCAGCCGCATCACGTCCGCCTGCAGGAAAAAATTGTCCGGAAAAATCTCCAGCGCCTTCTTGTAGTCAATGTAGGCGTCGTTGCGCTCCCCCAGCATCTCCCAGACCACGCCCGACAGATAAAACGTCGCGGCGTTCTGGAACGAATGCTTCACGCCCCCGGCGATCTCGTCGAGCCCCGCATAGACCGGCAGCAGGTTCGGATCGCCCTCCTCCCCCTCCGGCACGCGGGAGTCGCCGGAGGCCGCCCGTTCGATCTCCCCTTCGCGCTTCTCGCGCGCCGCCTCCTGCACCAAATTCGCGCGCCGCACCTCCACCCCCGCCCCGATCAGGTCGTTCGTCGCCAGGTAGTTCAGCGTCTGGTAGTGATGCACCAGCGCCCGCTCGTACTCCGGCGCCCGGTACGGGATCGCCTTGTCGTTCACCAGCACCGCGCCCGCCTGCGCCCCCGCCCCGGACGCCGACACCACCGCCTGGTCGTCGCGCGTCTCCCACGCGGCGATCGCCTTCTCGAACGCCGCGCGCGACGTGTCCAGATCCCCCTCCAGCTGCGCCACCCGCCCCATCTCCATCGCAAACAGCATCCCGTCGCGCCCCTCCGTGCGCTTGCCAAACGTCCGCTCGTACCCCGTCCGCTGCCCCGTCCGCAGCGGCGCCAGCGTCGTGTGCTCCATCCCCTCCGGATAATACGAAAACGTCCCGCATCCCGCCCCCGCCCAGACCAGCGCCAGCGCCAAGCCCGGCACCCATCCGCCCCTGCACCGGCGGGTTCCGCTTTGCGCATTGACTGATATGGGCCGGCCTTTCACCATGCGTCCATGACCATAGCACCTCCGCTTCCGCCGGACACTCAAAAACTGCAATGGGCCGACGCCCACAGCCATCTGCAGGATCCGCGCCTCGCCCCCCGCCTCGACGACGTCCTCTCCCGCGCCCGCGGCGCCGGCTTTGTCCTGCTCCACGCCGCCGCCACCTCCAAGGCCGACTGGCCAGCCGTCGCCGCCCTCGCCGACGCCCATCCCGGCCTCATCATCGCCTCCTTCGGCCTGCACCCGTGGTTCATTCAGGAAAAAAGTTCCGCCTGGCTCCGGACCCTCCGCGCCCGACTGGCCGACCGGCCCGCCGGCATCGGCGAAATCGGACTCGACGGCCGGATGAACGACGGCCTGGATGCCGAGCGCGAAGCCGTCTTCCTCGCCCAGCTCGACCTGTCCTGCGAACTCGCCCTCCCCGCCTCCGTCCATTGCCGCGACGCCTGGGGACGGATGCTGGACCTGCTGCTGAACCGCCCCCCCCATCCCGCCGGACTGCTCATCCATGCCTACTCCGGCCCCCCCGACGCCCTGCCCGCCCTCGCGGATAAAAACGTGTTCATTTCCTTCGGCGGCACCCTGACCCGCCCCCGAAACGCCCGCGCCAGACGGAATGCCCGCCAGGTCCCCGCCGGCCGGTTTTTGCTGGAATCCGACGCCCCCGACCTGCCCCCCAACCTGCCCGACCACCTCGAGCCCTTCCTGACCGGTCCCGACGGCAAGCTCCTCTCCGAGCCTGCCTATATCCCCTATGCCGGACAAATCCTCGCGGATGTCCGCGGCGAATCCCTCGCCGGAATCGCCGCACAGACCACCGCCACCGCCCGCCGGCTGTTCGCCCCGCTGATAACCTGACACCGCCATGCCCTCATCGGTCGCTCCCCAGTGCCCCGGTGTTACACCGGTCCTCCATCTTCGGCCCTCCCTTGCCTTCTGACCTCTGACCTCTGTTCCGAGGCCCTGTCCTCACTTGAATATTGGATATTGAATTTGAATATTGAACATTGAATCTGTTCCTGTTGTTTTCCGCCACAGGCGGACAGGCCTGTTTTCCTGCTTATCCCCCTCTCCGTTTTCATGAGTTCATGAGTTCTGATTAATTTGGTTGCGGCTCTGCCGCGCTGTGTAATCCGTAGCTGGCTGTCCCGGCTGTCCGATCCCGATCCGCAAACCGGGCAAGACGGAGCTTGCCCCTCCAGAAATTTCCGATTTCGCGCTTTTCGCGACTTTCGTAGTTTTCCTCCACCTCCCGTCCCGACTGTTCCCTTTGGACTGCGGTGACAAGGCCAACGGCCGCGGCACCGCT
>CAZHSS010000073.1:0-7416 GCA_964535205.1 uncultured Verrucomicrobiota bacterium | reverse complement strand
AACGTGGTGCTGCCGCGGCGGGGATTCATCGGAGGGGCGATCGTGCCGGGCTACGGGATGTGGTTCGAGGCGCTGGGCCGGGCGGCGCAGCTGCCGCAGCTGAAGCCGCGGGGGACAAAGCTGAAGACGGGGCGCAACACCGAAGAGGCGATCCGGGCGGGGGCGCGGTGGGGCTATCAGGGAATGATATCGGAAATTCTGCGGCAGTTGACGCGGGCCTGTGGCCGGCGGGAACCGGCGCTGTGCGCCACGGGAGGCTATGCCAAGGCGGTGGTGGCCCACGCCGGCTTGAAGATGACGGTGATTCCGGATCTGACGCTGCACGGGCTGGCGCGGATCTGCGAGCGGAACGTCGAGGAAATCTAGCGCGGGGCGAAGCTATTTCGCCTTGAGCATCAGCGTGGGGGGCGGGAAGCGGGCGGCATCCTCGGTGGAGGTGAAGCGCCAGCCGTTTTTGTGGTCGGTTTCGCTGTCGCCGGTGAGGACCAGGGTGAGGGTATCGCCGGAATAACTGCGAATGAACTCCAGCAGGGGGCGGGAGGCGATTTGCATGCGATCGCCCGTTTCGGGATTGGCGGGGATGTCGTAACTGGTCAGCAGAATGGCCTGGGCGTTATCCATGTCGCTGGAACTCTTGACGTTGTTGCCGGGGGCGGTATCCCAGCGGATGAGTTCCGTCCATTCCTCCGGTTCCTTGAGGGCCCAGACATGGAGCTGGTAGGGATTGGCCTTGGTTTTGATGCGGCCGCGGCGTCCGGCGGTGAGCTGAAGGAGGGCGGAGTCCAGGCGGTCGCGGTCCACGTCCTTGAGGGAAAACAGCAGGTAGATTTTGGTGGCTTCCTCCAGCGGGGTTTCGGATCCGGCGCAGAGGGTAAGGGTGGTGAGATCCTTCAGGTCGGCCACGGCATTGTCGCCGCGGATTTCGACATCCTGAACGGCGCGGAGGTTCCACTCGTTGACGACGGCGGCGGGCGCGGCGTCACCGGCTTCGGTCGGGGCCTCGTCGGTGACCACGCGAACCCATTGGAGGCGGCCGTCGCGGAAGACCTGCTTGATGCGGCCGGCGGCCTTGTCGGCTTCGAACTGGGCGGCTTCCTGTTCGCGCCGGATTTTCTCCGCCTTGTAATCCTTGTAGAAGCTCCAGCCGAACACGGAGAGGCCGGTGACGATCGCCAGCGCCACGAGGCCGAAGATGATCGGTACGGCCGGGTTCTGCTTTTTGGCTGGCTTTTTGCCGGACTTGGCTTCCCGCAGGGGGGCGAGGGCGTCGGACATGTCCTTGTGCAGAGATTCGTAGGTCGGATAGCGGGCGAAGGGATCCATCTCCAGCATGCGCAGGAGGATGGCGGAGGTTTTGGCGCTGATGGAGTTTTTGAAGACGCGCGGATCGGGGGGGGGCTCCTTGAAGCGCAGCAGAACGGTATCGGTGACGGTTTCGCAGTTGAAGGGCGGTTCGCCGGTGAGGACGTGGTAGAGGGTGCCGCCGAGGGAGTAGATGTCGGAGCCGGCGTCGGGGGCCTGGCCCTTGACGACCTCGGGGGCGACATAATAGGGGGTGCCCCAGATTTCGCCGGGCTTGGGTTTTTCGCCCTTGAAGCGGGCGAGGCCGAAGTCGGCGACCTTGGCGTTGCCGTCGCGGTCGTAGAGAATGTTGGCGGGCTTGAGGTCGCCGTGGGTCATGCCGGCGGCGTTGGCGGCCTGCAGGCCGCGGATAACCTGCAGGGCGGTATCCAGCACGAAGATTTCGTCGAGGGTTTTGTGTTTTTCCTGGATGTGGTCGAGGCGGCCTCCGTCCACGAGTTCCATCACGATGTAGGGCTGGCCGTTTTCTTCGCCGTAGCTGTAGATTTGGACAATATGGGGATTATTGATGGCGGCGAGTGCGCGGGCCTCCTGCAGGAATTGTTCCACAAAGACTCGGTCCTGCCCGATGGACTGCTGCATGACCTTGATGGCGACGGTGCGGCCGAGGGTCTCGTCGTAGGCCTTATACACGGCGCCCATGCCGCCCTTGCCGAGCTGGTCGAGGAGGATGAAATTGGCGAACCGGGCGGGCACGCGCATTTCGGTGCCGCAGGACGGGCAGAGGATCTGGGTGAAAGGGACGGCCTCGGCCGTGTCAATGGGCTGGGAGCAGTGGGCGCAGGCGATGACGTCGAAGCGTTCGAGAAGGATGTCGCCGGTGCGGATCGTGCTCATGGCGGGGCTGCCTTATCCTGTAATCGTGCCGGCTTCGCGCAGCAGAATCAACATCAAAGCCTTATGCATGTGCATGCGGTTTTCGGCCTCGTCGAAGACGACGGACTGCGGGCCGTCAATGACGTCGGCGGTCTGCTCCATGCCGCGGAGGGCGGGGAGACAGTTGAGGAAGATGGCGTCGGGGTGGGCCTGCCGCATGAGATCGGCGGTGACGCGGAAGGGGGCAAAGATCTCGGCGCGCTGTTCGGCCTGGTCCTTGGGAATGTGGTAGCTCATCCAGGAGTCGGTATAGAGGACATCGGCGTCGCGGGCAGCCTCGGCGGCGTCATGGGTGACCTGGAAGGTCACGCCGTTGCGTTCGGCGTCGGCCCGGGCGGCGGCGAAGGCCCGGGGATCGGGTTCGTACGCTTCGCCGGGAGGGCAGGCGACGGACAGGTGCATGCCCATCTTGGGGCAGGCAAACAAGAGGGAGTGGGTGACATTGTTGAAACTGTCGCCGAAGTAGGCGAGCTTGAGACCGGCAAGGCGGCCTTTGTGCTCCTCGATGGTCTGGAGGTCGGCGAGAATCTGTCCGGGATGGGAGAAGTTGGTCAGAGCGTTGATGACCGGGACGGTGGCATGGCGAGCCATTTCGAGGATATCCTCGTGCTTGAAGAGGCGGGCCATGATGATATCCACGTAGCGGCACATGGTGCGGACGGTATCGGCGATGGTCTCCTTGCCGGCGCCGAACGGGGAGGTGGAGGTGTCGTAGTAGATGGCGTGTCCGCCCATCTGGTTCATGCCGGCCTCGAACGAGAGGCGCGTGCGCAGGGACGGCTTTTCAAACACCATGCACAGGGTTTTGCGGCGAAGGGTGTCGGCGTAGGCCCCGGGATCGGCTTTGATGGCCCGGGCGGCGGCAATGGCTTCGGCGATTTGCTCGCGGGTCCAGTCTTCCAGCGTCAGCAGATGTCTCATGGTCGTTTCCTTGTCAATCAACGGGCGGCATCCTAGCGGAAAACGCCGGGAGGTGGAAACAATTTCATTTCCGACAGGGAATCCGCTAGAGTGGGACGCCATGAAGGTGGTGCTTCTGCTGCAAGACACGCGAACGCTCTACGGGGCGGAGCAGGCGACTCTCCGGTTGGCGTCCGGGCTGGCGGCGGCGGGGGTGGCGGTGCGGGTGCTGCTGCTGCGGGAGACGCGGATGGGAGACGGACGCAGTCCGCTGGCCGAGGCCTTTCGGCGGGCGGTGCCGGTAGAGGAGATTCGGGTGACGGGGCGGTTTTCCCGGGAGGCGGTGCGCCGCATCCGGGAAGTCATGTGTCGGGAGGGCGCGGACGTGCTGCACTCGACCGGCTACAAGGCGGACTGTCATGCCGCCTGGGCGGGTCGGGACGGTGCCTTTCCGGTAGTCGGCACGGTGCATGGCTGGCTGTTTCGCTGGAGGCTCAAGGAACGGGTATTCCAGGCCCTGAACCTGGGGGTGCTGAGGCGGTTTTCCCGGGTGATCGTGCTCAGCGGTTTCTACGAGCGCTATCTGCGGCGGCGCGGGTTTACGCCGCTGCAAGTGGCGAGGATTCCCACCGGGGTCCGGGGGGAGGGGATTGCCAGGGAGGCTGAGGCCCGAACGCTGTGGAACGAGGAAGGGGCGATCTTTACCTTCGGTATGCTGGGCCGCTTGAGTTCGGAGAAAAACCATGTCCTGCTGCTGCGGGCGGCGGCGCGGCTGGCTCGGGAGCGGCAGACCTGCCCGCAGTCCTGGCGGATTCTGGTGGCCGGGGAAGGGGCGCTGCGGAGGCGGCTGGAGCGGCAGGCCCGGCGGCTGGGGATTGCCGACCGGGTGGAGTGGGCCGGCTGGATGTCCAGCCAAGAATTTTTCCGGCGGGTGCATGTGCTGGTGCAGTGTTCGAAGGTGGAAAACCAGCCCATGGGGGTCCTGGAGGCCATGGCCTGGACGCGGCCGGTGATCGCCACGCGGGCGGGAGGGCTGCCGGAACTGGTAACGGACGGGGACAACGGCTGGCTGGTGCCCCGGCGGGACGTGCGGGCGCTGGCCCGGGCCATGCGGGAGTGCCTGGCAGCGCCGGGAAAAGTTCGCGCCGCCGGCCGGCGCGGCCGCGAGCGCCTGACTCGCGAATTCCCCCCGGAGCGCATGATCGAGGACCACATCGGCCTGTATGAAGCCGAATGCCACAGCTGGCGGGCCGGAGGCGACCTCTGAACAAATGGGCCAGAAAAGCGGATCGACGGGCTGGCCAAGGCCCGGCATCAGAGTTGACAAACCCGGTAAAAATGGTACAAGTTCGCGTCTCATTCATCCAGAACCGAACCGATTGAACCGGAGAGAAACCCATGTCCATGCATCGCAGTTTGAAGTCAGCCAGCAAGGTGGCCACGCGCCGCAACGTTTTGAAGCGTTTTGAACGCATCGAAGTGATGAAGGCCGAAGGCAAGTGGAAGGACGGCGACCGCGGGCGCGGCCTGCCGAAGACCAAGCCGCCGGTGTGATTCGCCGCCTACGGCGAAAAGGAAAAACCCTCGGCCCTGCGGGCCGGGGGTTTTTGTTTGGCCTTTCGGGTCTGTTGCCGGAACTGATTCACCCACGGCACAAGGCCGTGGGGGTCTGGGAGGTGCCGTTGGCGATATCTCAAGTCCGTGGGGGGGGGCGGGTACCCGACGTTCCTAGTCCGGCACGGTGACTTTCACGCGGATGAGCAGGTTCGAGGCCGTGAAGGCCGGCAGCGTGATTTCGCCGTTCGTGCTCGGGAGCGTGCCGCGCGACGTCCAGTTCCAGTTGCTCTGGACCGGATCCAGCCGGTCGGCGGTTTCGAGGACGTAGTTGCACATCTGGCCGCCCACCTTGTGCAGGCGCAGGCGCGGACTGGTCCACTCTTCGATGCGCAGGTCGTCCTCCGCATCCGGGTCCGTGCCGAGGAAATATTCGGCGCGGTCGGGGTGGCGGTCGTCGTCCTTGTTGCTGTTGGCCGTGAAGGTCCCGCCCGGCAGGTGTTCGGCGATCCAGGAATTCGGCACGCCGTGGGTTTCGTCGGAGGCCGGAGGCCACGCCACGGGCAGGCCATAGAGGTAAACGTAGCTGGTGGCGATGTTTCCGTATTCGTCCGGCTGTTCATCCGGATTCGGGAACTCGATGTTCGCGCCCATGTACTTGCCGGACAGATAGCTGTTGTTGCCGTTATTCGTATTGATACTGACCATCACGCCGGACAGGTGCAGATTGGTGAGTACCGAAGCGTCCGCCACGCCAAACGTCGCCAGCGGGATGGCGCACTTCCACGAGGCGGCCTGCTGGCTGTTGTAGCCATAAGGCGCGAACTGGATCAGCTGCGCGCCGGCCACGCCCGCAAACGCGGCGGGATCGGCTTCGGTACCGACCGGAGTGCTAAACACTCCTTGTCCGAAATCCGGCCCTTCCGTGTGATATAGACTGAAATTTGTGTGGATGCTATCGCCGTGGACGTCGCCCAGCAAGATGGCCACGTTCACCGCCGGATCGAAGCCGACGTTGTGCAACCTGTCCAACCCGTCTGGCAAGCTGTTAACCCACCACACGTTAGGAGCGCCGGCATTTGTCCCCCCGCTCAGAAATACTACGTAGGCGTTGTTGTCGACGTCCGTCGGCAAGGCCACGTCCGTGCCGCCCACGTAGAGATTCGTTTCGTCATAGTTGACATAGATGCGGCCGAAGTCGCCAAATCCGGCGGCTCCGGCGGTCGTCGCGGCGCCGCCCACGACATCCAGATCGAACATCTCGCTGGCCATGTCGGGGGTGCCCGGCACCATCCGCAGGCCCCCCGCTTCGCCGACGATCGCGGTATAATCCAGGCCGCCGTTGTTGTCCCAGACGGTCGTGCTGTTGGGCAGCGTGCCGGAGACGCAGTATTTCACGGTCGTGCCGTCGGGATAGGGCCCGATCGCCACGCTCCAGAGGTCGTTATTGTTCGCCTCTCCGGTCTTGGTGAAGTTCGTCGTGCCCCAGGTTGTGCCGCCGTCGGCGCTGAACACCAGCGCGACGTTGGTGGATGCGCCAATGGGCCAGCTTTCGCAGGTGATTTCGATCGGGTCGGTCGCACTGACGGCGCCGTTGTCGGGCGACTGGCCGACATTGCCGACCCAGAGCACGTCGGATTCGCCGCCGGACTCCGCTACGGTCAGGGAATAGTATGCGCCGCCGTTGTTGTCCCAGTTGGTGGTGCTGCCGTCGGAGGCTTCAAGGAAATATTCCAAGACGGTCCCGGCCGCGTACGGCCCGAGTTGGAGGTTGTACCATTGGCCGCCGACGGAACCCCACTCCGCGTTCAACGCCATGTTCGTGCGGGTCCAGGCGCCGCCGTCGAGGCAATAGCCCAGCGTCACGGTCGTCACGGTGCCGGAGGGACCGGCCTCGATGTTAAAAAATATTGGATCCTGCTCCGTCACATCGGCGGCAGCGGGCCAGGTATGCGTGCCGCGCAGCCAGACGTCCAGAGGTGGCACGTTCGTGCCGCCGGTGCCGCCGGTTTGATCGCCCACCCAGACGTGTAGAATGTTCGACCGGTTGGTCTTGCCGCGGGAGTCCACCGCTTCGACGTAGTAGTCGATCAAGCATTCGCTCTGGCCGGAGATCGTGCCCTGGTAACGCTGCGCGCGGGCGCTCACCTCGCCCGGCACCTTGGGCCCGGGAGTGGTCGGCCACCAATCGGCGGTCATGGTAACGGATTGCCATTCGCCGACGCCAGGTCCGCCGTCAAAAGTCTCGTTTTCCGTGGAGCTGATCGACCACAGGCCGTCGTTGTCCTTGCGCCACTTGAGGGTGACGCTCTGCACCCCGCTCACGTCGTCAACGAACGACCAAACCACGAAATCGGAGGGTGCGTTCGAGGTCTCGTTCCACATTTTGCCGCCGGGATTGTAGGGAATACGCTGGGGCGGGAAGATGCTGGGGCCGCGGTTATCGCCCGACATGTCGCCAATCACGTTCATGGCATGGGCGTTGGCCAGATTGCAGGCGAGGGTCACGTTGCCGTCCCAGGGATTGGCGCGGTCGTAGTCCCAATACCAGTAGCAACTGGTTTCGCCGTTGAGGTAGAAGTGCCACGCCTTGGCCGTGTCGTTGCCGAGACCCCATTCGACGTCGTTGATGTCCTTGTCGCCGGAAAGGTAGCTGTTGTCAATGTCGTCGGCGGTCAGCACGCGGTTTTGGGCGGCCACGAGCACGCTCCACGACCACATATC
>CAZHSS010000072.1:6996-7436 GCA_964535205.1 uncultured Verrucomicrobiota bacterium | reverse complement strand
ATTGAACCAGCAGGCATTGAGGGCCAGTTCGCGGCGCACGATGAGTTGTTCGAGGAAGGCATCGGTCGCGATCCGCGGGGCATCGGTTTTCCCCACGCGCAGGGCGATGTCGAGGGCGGAAATCTGACCAAAATGAAGATAGGGGCTGATGCGGGAAGTGGCGTCAAGGACCGGGTCGCCGGCTTCCGTGGCGTAGTCGGCAAGGCGGTGCGCCAAAAAGCGCTGCATGAGCCGGTTGGCGGCAGCAGCCCCGCCGGGAGGATGTTCGACGGCGGGCAGACTGTCATCGGCGCCCAGAGCGCGGCAAAGGGCGTCGGGATTGTCAAGCGACAGCGATTTTTTGGCGAGGTGCAGCGATGGAATGGCGACCTGGCGGGCTCGCGGCCGTTTCAAAAACAGGGGCAGCTTTTTGTGAATCTTAGGGCGCAGGGTGCGCGCGG
>CAZHSS010000072.1:0-6986 GCA_964535205.1 uncultured Verrucomicrobiota bacterium | reverse complement strand
TGGCATCGGTTTCCACGAGGATAAAAGGGCAGGTGATGCGTTGCGCGACCGCGGTGCGCCAGGCGCGCTGGATGGGGAGATAGCCGACATCGCCGACGAGGAAGGCGGCCTGCCGGGCGAGGGCGGGGATGACCTTCTCGGGCGTGCCGGAGCGGACGCAGAAGCCGATGCCGCGGGCGGCGAGGCGGTTGCGGGTTTCGCGGAGGCCTTCGAGCATGAAGCGATAGGGACGGGCGTTGGCGTCGGGGAAGGGCGCCAGGGCAAAGGCGGCCAGCACGGGCAGGGCCAGGGTGTTGGCCTGCTCGATGGCGTATTCGAGGGCGTCGTTGAATTCGGCGCGCTGGGCCTGCTGCATCCAGTAGAGCACGTACCGGCCGCGGCGGGGCGCGAGGTCGTTCTGCGGCTGGAGGCGGGCGGGATGGATCACGGGGCGGGCTCCGGAAGGCGGCGGTTTTGCCAGGCGGCGAAGGCGGATCCGGAGAGATTGTGCCAGATGCTGAACAGGGCGCCGGGCAGGGCGGCGGCGGCGGAGAAGTATTTCACCGCGAGAGTGACGGCGAGCCCGGAGTTCTGCATGCCGACTTCGATGGCCAGGGTCCGGCAGACCACGGGCGAGCAGCGGAAGAGGCGGCCGGCGGCGTAGCCGCAGGCCATGCCGCCGAGGTTGTGCAGGCAGACGGCCAGGACCAGCACCGGCGTGGTGGTGGCGACCTTGTCATGGTTGAGGCCGATGATGATGCCGATGATCAGGACGATGGCCGCGACGGAGAGCAGGGGGAAGGCGGGCTGGAAGCGGGCGAGGCGGCGGCCGAGGAAGCGGTTGACGGCCATGCCGGCGAGCACGGGGAGCAGGACGATCTGCAGGATGCTGAGGAGCATGCCGGCGGCCGGCACGGGCACGGTCTGGTGCAGATAGAGCCAGGTGAGGGCGGGGGTGGCGGCGACGGCGAGCACGGTGGAGCAGAAGGTCATGGTGATGGACAGCGCGGTATCGCCGCGGGCGAGCCAGGTGATGACGTTGGACGCGGTGCCGCCGGACACGCAGCCGACCAGCACCATGCCGGCAACAAGCGGCGGCGCGAGGTGCAGCACGCGCGCAAGCCCCAGCGCCAGCAGCGGCATGAGGCCGAACTGGACGGCCATGCCGAGGACGATGGGGCCGGGCCGCTGGAACACGCGCCGGAAATCCGCGCCGGTCAGCGTCAGGCCCATGCCGAACATGACCAGGCCGAGCAGGGGGACGATTCCGCCCTGGAGGGCGGCCCAGGGGGCGGGGCGGACATAGGCCCAGGCGGAGGCGAGGAGCGCCCACAGGGGGAACAGGGTCGTGACGGCAGACAGGCGGCGGTTCATGGGCGGCGCCCGTTCATGAATTCCGCTCCCCGCCGCCGAGCCAGGTGCGGAGCTTGTTGTAGCCGACAAAATGATCCACCAGAAAGGGCACCAGGTACTGGGCGGGCAGGCCGGTGACGGTTTTCCGGCAGAGCCGGTCGCAGCGGCGGCACAGGGGGAGGGAATCGAGATCGTGCAGGAGGCGGCGGCGGAGATCCTGGTAGGCCGGGCCGTTCCAGATGTCGGCCAGCGGCTGGCGGGAGGCGTCGCCCATCGGCAGGCGGCCCCGGAAGTCCTGCGGGCAGGGGGTGACGACGCCGTTCCAGCCGATCACCATGGCGTACCACGGGAAGGTGCATTGGGTGAAGGTGCGCGCGGCGGCGGCATCGGGGGGCGCGTCTCCGGCCCAGGCGTATTCCTCCTTTTCGACGATTTCATTTACGCCGTCGCGGAGCAGGTCGCGCCGCAGGCGTTCGGCGCGCTCGCGGGCTTCGGGGGCGGGCGTTTCGCCGCGGAAGCGGATGCGCTCGACGACGACATAGGGCAGGGACTGGCGGGCTTCTCGGCGCAGCCGGAGCAGCCGCCGCACGTTGGCGATGGTCTGGTCGAAATCGGCGCCGACGCGGATGCGCTCGTAGGTGTCCTTTTCAAAGCCGTCGATGGAGAACGACACCAGCTCGGGGGAGGCGGCGAGAATTTCGCGGGCGCGGTCTTCGGTCAGCAGGGCGCCGTTGGTATGGAAGCGGCAGCGGATGCCCCTGGCGCGGGCATGGCGGATCATGTCGGGCAGGCGGCGGTTGAGAAGGGGTTCGCCGCGGTGGTGCAGATAGATGTCGGAAACATGGGGGTGGGCCTGGTCGAGAACGCGGCGGAACAGGTCCAGAGACATCAGGCCTTTTTCGGCGGGCGGGAGGTCCTTGTTGGGGCACATGACGCACCGGAGGTTGCACGCGGAGGAGGTGTCGAACCAGAGGCGGATGGGCCGGCTGTCCAGCCGGACGCGCCCCGCGCGGTACTCGCGGGCGATCCGCGCCATCCGCCAGGCTTTCAGGGCGAGGTTCATCGGGGGGGCTGGAGCCAGCCGCGCCGGCGGTAGTCGGCGAGGATGTCGCGGATTTCGTCCTGCGGGGACTGGGCGGGGGCAAAGCCGAGTTCGGCACGGGCCTTGGCGGCGTTGAAGGAGCGGTCCTTGGTATAGAAATCCACCCGCCGGCGGTAGATGGGCGGATTGATCCGCAGGGGCACGCAGAGGGCTTCGCAGAGGGAGCCGAGAGTCTGCATGGGCTTGACAGGGAGGCGTAGCCACGGGGGCGGCACGCCGAGTTCGCCGGCGACGATTCCGGAGAACTCGCGCAGGGGCATGGCGCGCTCGCCGGCGATGATGTAGATTTCGCCGTTGCGCTCGACGCGGTCCATCGCCAGCAGGAAGGCGCGGGCGAGATCGCGAACATCAATGAAATGCACCAGGTTGTCGCCCCGGCCGACATAGAAAAAGCGGCGGCGGGCGATCATGCGGAACATCTTGCGGGTGCGGGTGTCGCCGGGACCGTAGATCATGGCGGGGCGGATGACTACGCCGGGGAGCCGCCCGGCCCGGAACGCCTCCAGCGCGAGCTGTTCGCCTTCCATTTTGGTGCGCTGGTAGATGTCGCCGGGGTGGTACGGGGCGGACTCGTCGGCGGGGGGCTGTTCGACGTGCCCCAGCACGCCGACGGTGGAGCAGTAGATCACGCGGAGGGGCCCGGCGGCGGCCGCGGCGTCGAGGACGTTGCGCACGCCCTGCACATTGGTGTCCACATAGGCCTGGTCGGGCTGGTTGGCCTGCCGGAAGAGGGCGGCGATGTGAAACACGCCGTCCACCCCCTGCATGGCGCGGTCCAGCGCCGCGCGGTCGCGGATGTCGCCTTCGAATGCCTCGGCGGCCGGATGGTCCAGACCGGCAAGCTGCTCGCGGCGGCGGGCCATGGCCCGGACGCCGTCGCCCCGGGCCAGCAGCTGCCGGACGATTTCCGAGCCGACGAATCCGGCGGCGCCGGTGACGAGATACTTCTTCTGGCGGTGGTCCACGAGTCCGGTCCTTTCTCCATGCGTACGATCCGGCATCCTAGCGCAAACGTTTGCAGTTGCCAACGGGCATCCGCAGCGGGTATAACCGTGGGCGTATCCAACCAGGCGGAGAGAACGTGGCAACATTGCAAACCATTACCCTGCTGGGCTCGTCCTCGGGGAGGAACGCCGGCGACGCGGCGCTGATCGCGGCGATCATGGACGGCGTGGACCGGGCGTGCGGGCGGCGGCTGACTTACGACATTCCCACGATCCGGCCGTCGTACATCCGCGGGCACTATCCCAACCGGACCCGCCCGGTGGGGATGATGCCGTGGCAGGGGGCGCTGCGGATGCTGGGCGTGCCGACCGCGCGGGCGATTTGCCGGGCGGATGCCGTGATCATTTTCGACGCGGTGCTCTTCGACCGGTCGCTGTTCAATCCGCTGTTCAATTTCCTGTCGTCGCTTTATCTGCTGCTGCCGCTGGCGTCGCGCCGGGGCATCCCGATCATCGGCTACAACGTAGGGGTGGGGCCGGTGCACACCGCGGCGGGGCGGCGGATGCTGAAATCGGTGGCCGAGCGCATGGCGTTCATCACGGTGCGCGACCAGGATTCGCTGGACCTGCTGCAGGAGGTTGGAGTGTCGAATCCCCGGGTGCGGCTGGCGGCGGATGCGGCGCTGAACGCGCCGGCCCTGCCGCCGGCGGAGGTCGAACCGATCCTGCGGGCGGCGGGGGTGGACCCGTCGCAGCCCAAGCTGGGGATCAACATCAACCGCTACCTGGACACGTGGGCGTCGGCGGGGCGCGTGTCCATGGGCCGCGAGGCGTTCCTGAACGTATTTGCGGAAGCGCTGGCGGGATTCCACCGGGAGGTGCCGGTGCCGATGGTGTTCGTGACCACGCAGCACCACGACGCGGAGATCACGCAGGCGCTGATGCAGCGGCTGCCCCGCACGGTGAAGGCGGCGATGATTGACAACCGCCGGCACGACCATGCGGCGGTCAAGGGCGTGCTGCGGCACCTGGATTTGCTGTGCGGCATGCGCCTGCATTCGCTGATCCTGGCGTCGTCGGAGTGCACGCCCGTCGTGGGCATCACCTACCAGCCCAAGGTGGCGTATTATTTCCGCGAGCTGGGGCTGCCGGATCGCACGCTGTCGTTCAACGATTTCAGCGCCGATGCCCTGCGCGGGCATCTGCTGCGCGGCTGGCGGGACCGCGCGGAGCTGCGCGCGGGGCTGGAGCGGCGGATCCCGCAACTGCAGGCCAAGGCCGCGGCCAGCGCGGAGCTGGTGGCGGCGCTGGACCGGGGGCCGGAGGCGTTCGCCTCCCGGTGGGACGAAACCGGCGGGGCGTAGGGGCGCGGCAGTGGCGAAACGCGGCATCCTGATGTCGGCCGCCGGGGCGGCGGCGGCCAGCCTGCTGCTGTTCGGCGTGATGTCGTGGCCGCTGGCGCGGCAGGTGACCGAGGCCATTCCTTCTTCCGCCCAGAATCTCGAGCATCCCCCGTTCCGGGCGATGATTCCGGGCGACCAGCTGCAGCTGCTGTATCACTTCGATCTTGTGCGCGACATGCTCCACGGACGGATTCCATGGTTCCGGAATCCCTATGAGTTCAACCAGGGCGACGACGATGCCGGCTATCGGCCCGGAGCGTATTTTCTGCCCATGTCGGGGGCATATGCCGTGCTGGCGGAGCGGCTGGGTCAGGCGGCGGGCTGGAACCTGACCCTGTGGCTGTCGGTGGCGTTCAGCGCGTTCTTCTCGTGGCGATGGCTGCGGCGGTTCACGGAGGACCGGCTGGCGGCGGCGCTGGGCACCGGCCTGATCCTGCTGGTGCCGTTCCGATGGATCAGCCTGTTCGGGGGCAGTCCGGCCGGCATTGCGCTGATGTGGCTGTCGCTGCTGGCGTGGGGCGTGGATGCGGCGGTGAACCGGCCGACCCTGGCTTCCGGCTTCGGCGCTGGCGCCGCGATGCTCGTGTTGTTCTGGGCGGACTTGCAGACGTTCTATCTGGCGGTGATGTTCCTGCCGGTGCTGCTGGCGATCAGCCTGCTGGGACACGAGGAGCCGCCGCCGTGGCGGCGCTGGTGGCGGCCGGTGCCGGGGGCGGCGGTCTTTCTGGTGCTGCTGTCCGTGTTTTATCTCTGGCGCCAGCGGCATCTGGACGGTTCGACCATGAGCGCTGGCCGCTCGTTATGCGAAGTGCAGCTGTTTTCGCCGCACCCCCGCGGATTCTGGCTGGGGGGCAACGGGCCGGATGACTGGATTTTTCTGGGATTCGCCGCGACGCTGACGCTGGCCGTTGCGTGGGCCGTTCTGCTGGCGCAGGCCGCGGGGCGCGGGCCGGGACAACGCGACGGACGGCGGATCGGGCTGCTGATGATCCTGCTGGCGGCGCTGCTGGGCGGCGCCTGCCTGGCGCTGGGCATGAACGGGCCGGTTCATGGCGCGGCGCTGAAGGCGGCCCGCGCCGTCCTGCCGCACTATTCGATGATTCGCCAGCCGGCCAAGATCATGGCGCTGCTGCCGCTGTGGATGGGGTGGGTGCTGGCGGCGGGCCTGACGCGGCGTCCGACGGACGGCCGCGGCTGGCGCAGGCTGAAGGGCGGACTGGCCACGGCGGGCCTGGCGGGCCTGGCGCTGGAAGTGATTCCGTCCTATCCGGCCACCCTCTGCCGCCTGGAACCGACGCAGGCGGCGTACGAACGCGTGGCCCGAACCGCCGCCCTGGACCGCGACGGCCCCGGCCGGGCGCTGGCCCTGCCGCTCTGGCCCGGCGATTCAATGGATACCACCGTGCCGCTGTATTTCGCCCAGCAATACGATCTGCGGCTGATCAATGGCTACAGTCCCGTGGTGAGCCCGGACTACGTCGAGCAGGTGTTTCACCGGCTGGAAAGTCTGAACCAGGGCGAAGCGACGGAGGAACAGATTGATTTCCTGCTGGAGCGGCGCATCCGGTTCCTGCTCCTGCACGAAAATCTCTTTCCGGAAAAGGTCAGTCCGTTTCCGGTCGGCGAGACGCTGCGTCGGCTGAAGGGGCATCCGCGCATCCAGTTCCTGGAGCAGGACGGTCCGGTGCATGCCTTCCGGCTGCTGATGCCGGGAGAGGCGCGCGTGGGGCGGGTGCCGGGATCGCGGGTGTTTCCCGCCGCGTTTCCCGCGCGCCGCTGGGAAGCGGAGCTGCAGCGGGAGGGCGAAGGCGGAACAACCGTGGCGGATGCCTCTGCTTCGGGCGGGGCCGTCTGGCAGGGCGCGGGCGGCGAAGAATCGCCGGCCTGGTTTGCGACGCGTCCGGCGCGGGTGGCGGCGGCCGATGACCTGGCCTGGCGGGTGCGCCTGCGCGGCACCGGCAAGCTGCGTATTCAAACGCGATGGGGAGACGAATGGCGGCCGGAGGACGTCCGGGAACTTTCCGCTCCGGACTGGCAATGGCTGACGCTGCCGATCACGCCGCCGCCAGCGGCGTACGGCCAGACCCAGCTGAGGGTGACGGCCGGCGCAGGCGACGTACAGGTGGATGTCGTGCTGCTGACTGCGGGGCCCTGGCCCGGCCTGGACGAACCGTTCCAATCCATGCGGATTCCGGCCGCGGCGTT
>CAZHSS010000071.1:0-7452 GCA_964535205.1 uncultured Verrucomicrobiota bacterium | reverse complement strand
GAACCGGATGTCGGCGAGGTGGGCATAGAGCGTATAGACTACGGCGGGTTCCATGGTGCCGTCGCGGCGGACGGCCTGACCCAGCGAGGGATCGTCATGCTCAATCACGACATACTTGCCGTAGTTGGACGCCCCGGCGCTGGAATTGACGAAGGCCACGCGCCCGGCCGCGACGGCAACAACCGGGTCGGTGGCGATGCCCCGCCGGTCGCGCTCGACCGGGGCAATGTCCACGCCTTCATGAAAGGACGCCACGAAGCGGCTGCCCCGCTTGACGGTACGGGTGCTGCCGTACTTGGCGGATTCCAGCCGGCCGGAGGCCGTCGGCATCAGCACACCCGGTTCGTCAGGGTTCAGCAGATTGGTTTGAGGCGTCGGCGGCACCAGGGCCTGCCAGACAGGAGGCGGCGGCCGGGGAGTATCCAACACGGTTTCCGCCGGAACCGGCAGCGGGGTGGGGGCGGGACGGCAACCGCCCTGCCGCAGGGCCAGCCAGCGGAAGAGAAAGAAATCCAGCGCCAGCAGGGGAAGAATCCAAACCAGATGGCGCAGGGGGGACTTGCGCGCGCGGGATCGCATGGCCGGTCAGACGGCCATGACGTCTTTTTCCTTCGCGGCCACCAGGGTGTCCACCTTCTGCACATAGGCATCGGTGGTCTTCTGCACCTCGTCCAGCGCCCGGTCGCGGTCGTCTTCGCTGATGGCAGATGCCTTTTCCAGCGCCTTGATGCCGTCGTTGGCTTCACGCCGGACGGCGCGGAGGGCCACGCGGGCTTCCTCGCCCATGCGGTTGGCGACCTTGACCAGGTCTTTGCGGCGTTCTTCGCTGAGTTCGGGGATGGGCACGCGGATGATCCGCCCGTCGTTCAGAGGCGTGACGCCGATGTTGGCCGCCAGGATGGCTTTTTCGATGGCGGGCAGGGACGAGGGATCGTAGGGCTTGATGACGATCAGGCGCGGTTCGGGGGTGCTGACCAGCGCCATCTGGTTCAGCCGGGTCTGGGTGCCGTAGCACTCCACGCTGATCTGGTCCACCAATCCGGTGGACGCCTTGCCGGTGCGCAGTCCGGACAGCCCCTGCTGGAGATGCTCGACCGTCTTCTCCATCTTTTCTTCGGCTTCCAGCAGGACATCATCTGAGGATTCGTGCATCGCGGTTCCTTTCACTATTCACGCCGTGACCAGAGTGCCGGCTTTTTCGCCGCGCACCACGCGGAGCAGTTCCCCGCGCTTAAAGAAATCAAAGACCAGTATAGGGATTAGATTGTCCATGCAAAGGGAAAAGGCGGCGGCATCCATGACCTTCAGGCGCCGGGCCAACGCCTCGGAGTAGGTCAGGCGGTCGAACTTGACGGCCCGGGGATTCGTGACGGGATCGGCGTCGTAGATGCCGTCCACTTTAGTCGCCTTGAGCAGAACTTCGGCGCCGATTTCGGCGGCGCGCAGGGCGGCGGCACTGTCGGTGGTGAAAAACGGGTTGCCGGTGCCGCCGCCGATCAGCACCACGGTGCCCGCTTCCAGCAGTTCGATGGCGCGGCGGAAGGTGAAAAGTTCGCAGAACGCCGGCATGGCGGTGGCGGACAGCGTCTTGGCGGGCACGCCCGCCGCCTCGAGGGCGGATTGCAGCGCCAGGCTGTTGATGAGCGTGGCGAACATCCCCATGTTGTCGCCGTGCGCCCGGCCGAATCCCCGGTCCTGGCCTTTCAATCCGCGGAATATGTTACCGCCGCCGATGACAACGCCCACTTGCACGCCCATTTTGCGAACGGCGCGGATTTGTTCGGCCATCCGGGCCAGGATGTCATCCGACAGGCAGTCGCCGCCTTGCGGATCGCGCAGCACTTCGCCGCTGAGTTTCAGGAGAATCCGGTGGTATTTGGCTTTTTTCATGGGAGAAGATCCTTCCAATCGGGTTAGAGGGTGTGACCGGGGATGGAGCAGACGGGCGGATCGCCTTCGGGGGTGCCCAGGGTATAGGTCCCGCCGGAAGGGCAGGCCGGCATCTCCGGCAGATAGTCCGGGACAAGGGTCTCGAGGCTGGCCGGAAACGCGCCGCGTTCGGAGGCGTGCTGGCGACAGGCGGCAGAGATGGCCTCGAGGGTCATGCCGCACTCGGCCGCGCGCTTCCGGGTCTGGTTCTGGAAAAAGGCCGGCAGGGCGATCGCCGCCAGCAGCAGCAGGATGGCCACCACGATGGTGGCTTCGACAACGGTGATTCCGGATCGGCGGTTCATGCCAGGTGCTCCTTCAGTTTCGTGCGGATGTCGTCGGGGATGGGGAGGGGCCTGCGGTTTTGGAAATCATAATGCACGACCACGGCGCTGCCCCTGGCCCCCAGCTCGCCGTTCTGCCAGGCTTCCTGGCTCACCGTAAAGGACGTGGTGCCGATTTTCGCCACCACGGTGCGGATTTCAATGTCGGCGCCCAGCCCCATGGGGGCCACGAAATCCACGTCAATATGCGCCATGATCAGATTCCAGTTGTCCAGCTGCATGTCGGGATTGAACAGGCGAAAGAGCGGTTCACGGCCCAGTTCAAACCACAGGGGCAGACGGGTGTTGTTGATGTGGCGCAGTCCGTCCACATCCCCGAATCGAGGTGTCACTGTCTTGCTGAACATGGCATGCAATGTCGTTTGCCCGAAAGCCCAGCATTAAACGGGGGACGCCCCCGGGAGTAAAGCCGAAAGCATCGCCGCGCACGCCGCGGGCGCAGAGGGCGAAAGGGAAAGAAAAAGTCTTTGCGCCGGGCGTCAATCCGGTAGAGTGCGCCGGAACCAACCCCTTTATTCGACAGGAGACATCTCATGCTGGCTACAAAACGTTTCGATTATGTGCCCTTCGACCAGGTGCATTTGCACCCGTCGGTCGCCAACCACCGCCCCCTGCAGGAGGCCAAGGTGGCGCATTACGCCGAAGATATTCTCGTCAACGGCCTGCTGGAGCCGATCGTGGTCTGGGAACGGAATCCGGGAGAGTTTTTCCTGGTCGGTGGATTTCACCGCCACGCCGCCATCCGCCGGATCCGGTCGCGCAACCCGGGCTATTTCGACCGCGTGGACGTCCGCGTCATCCAGGGAGACCTCGATGAAATCCAGGCGCTGAACCTGAAGCTGAACGCCGACCGCCTGGATGCGCGCATCACCGACTATTTTGACGCCATTCTGTTCATGTCCAACGCCAACTGGGAGCCGGGACGGATCGCCCGCTTTCTGGACAAGTCGGAGGCCTGGGTGGAAGACATCCTGCGGTATGCGCCGGGAATGGATCCGCGCGTGCGGCGACGCCTGGAGCAGGGACAGATCAGCTGGGCCAAGGCCAAGGCCATTTGCCGCGCCGTGCTGTCGGCACCCCCCGGCGAGGAACGCGCCGTGCTGGAAGCCCGGCTGGCGTCCCTGGAGAAGCCCGAAGGCCGTTCCGTGCCCCGCCCCCTGACCTTCCGCACCGCCGCCAAGCGGCTCAAGTCGCGACCCGCCCGGTTCGAGGTCAGCAGCGATGATCTGCTGGCGCTGCTGGAAGTGCTGCGCTCCCGGAATGCCGCGCCGGACGCCCTCGAACGGGTGCGCCAGGCGTTTCCCGGCCTGCTGGATGCCTAGGTTTTGCTTGTGGCAGGGGAGGGGGCAGGGTAGAAATACCGATTCATCATGAAACGTCATGCCTCCATCCTGTTTGCCGCCGTTCTGGCCGTCTCCCTGTGGGCGGGCAGCGGCTGTGCGCTGATTCGCAAAGGCGCCGCCCGAATGATCTCGCCCATGGCCAGCCAGCTCTCCGAAGGCCTGATGCATCAGGAGGACGTCGAACTTGTGCGCGACGGCGCCCCGGCTTTCCTGCTGGTGCTGGACGCGCTGGCCGAATCCCATCCCGACAATCCGACGGTCCTGCTGTCCGCGGCCGAAGCCCAGCTGGCCTATGCCACGGCGTTTGTGGACAAGTCCCGGCGCGAACGCGCCCGCCAGATGTACCGGAAGGCCCGGGACTACGGCCTGCGGACGCTGACCGAAACCAATCCCCGGTTCGCCCGGGCGCGCGACGCCGACCCTGACACCTTTGCCGCCTCCCTGCAGTCGTTCCGCAAGGCCGATGCCCGGGCCCTGATCACCACGGCCACCGCCTGGGTCATGTGGATCATCGCCAACTCCGACTCTCCGGCCGCGCTCGGCGACATGCCCCGGGTTCTCGCCATGATGGAGCGCGTGCGCGAACTCGATCCCGGGATTCGTCAGGGCGGCGTGGACCTTTTTTACGGTATCTACTACACCGTGCTGCCGCTGGGCGGCGGTCGCGACCTCGATAAGGCCCGTGCGCATTTTGAACGCAGCATGGAGATCGCCGGTCCCGACTATCTGCTCACGCGCGTGACCTATGCCGAATTCTACGCCCGCTACGCCTTCGACCGGGAATTGTTCGAGCGCACCCTGCAGGACGTGGTGGACGCCGCCCCCGACGTGCCGGAGTTCACCCTGATGAACTCCGTGGCCCAGATGCGCGCGCGCGAACTGCTCGATCAGGTTGATGAGTACTTTTAGAAAAGGAGATCCCATGCCCGCCATCCGCCTGCGACTGCTGTCCGTCCTGCTTCTCCTAACCCTGCCGGCCGCGCCGGCCCTGGCCCAAGTGCGCCTGAATATGGCCACCCTGGCCCCCGACGGCAGCATCTGGATGCAGGCGTTGAACAGCGCCAAGGAGGAGATCGAGGCCGCGACGGACGGCGAGGTCCGGGTGCGGATCTATCCCGGCGGCATCATGGGAACCGAAAGAGACGTGCTTTTCAAAATCCGCAGCGGCCAGCTTCACGGCGGCGGCTTCATGGGCTATGCCATCGGCACCATCTGCCCGGACGCCGGCGCGCTGATGTTTCCCCTGGCGCTGCGCGGCTACGACGAGGCCGACACCGCCCTGGAGGCCCTGCGCGAATTTTTGGAAGCCGGCGCGCGGGCCAACGGCTATGAAGCCCTGGGCTGGACCGAGGTGGGCTTCAGCTACGCCTACAGCATGAAGCCCGTGTCCAATCTGGACGAGTTGCGCGGCACCAAGGTCTGGGGGTTGGATTCGCCCATGCTAATCGAACTGTTCGGCGCCGGCCGCATTCCCTCCATTCCGGCTAACGTGACCGACGTGCTGCCGTCCCTGCAGACGGGCGCGCTGGAAACGGTCTTCGGCCCGCCCACCGCCGCCGTGGCCGTCCAGTGGCATACCCGCATCCGCTACCTCTACGAAATGAAACTGACCTACGGGATCGGCGGCGTCTTTCTGTCGCAGGCCGGCTGGAACCTGGTGCCCGCGCGCCATCAGCCCGCCGTCAAGGCCGCCTTCGACAAGCATTGCCGCCTGCTGACGCCCAAGGTTCGCCAAAGCGACACCGAGGCGCTCGAGTTCATGCGCGGCCAAGGTGTGACTGCCATCCCGGAAACAGCGGAAGGCCGGGCGGATTTCGAGCGGATCGCCGCGCAGGCCCTGGAAAAGGTCAAGGGAACGGTCTTCTCGGCCGAGGCCTGGGACCGGCTCCAGGCGGCGCTGAAGGAACCGCGCGGCTCATGAGCGGGCGGGCGGCGAAACTCGGCCGCCGGGTCCGGGACGCGGTGGACCGGCTGGAACGCGCGCTCCTGACGCTGCTGGTCACGGCCATGGTGATGCTGGCCGCGCTGCAGATTCTCCTGCGCAATCTGTGGCAAACCGGCTTCCCATGGGCCGAACCGCTGCTGGGAATGGGACTGCTGTGGCTGACGATGCTGGGCGCGCTGGCCGCGGCCGGCCGGGGCCGCCATATCGCCATTGACTTGGCCGCCGCGCTGATGCCGTTCGGATGGTCTGGCTGGATCCGCCGCGCCACCTCGCTGTTCGCCGCGGTTGCGTGCGGTGTTCTGGCCTGGGCCGCCGGACGCTATGTCGGATTTCAGCGCGACATGGCCATGGGCGAACTGCTCGGCTGGCCCCATTGGAAGTATTTCATGGTGATTCCCGTGGCCTTCTGGCTTATGTCCTTCCGCATCGGCCTGCAGGCGCTGCTGCCTTCGGCCTGGCTGCCGCCGCCCGAACCCGGTGAAATGCCGGGGGAGGGGAGAACCTCGCCATGATCTGGGGCATTGTCATCCTGGCCCTGCTCGGGGCGCCGCTGTTCGCGGTGTTCGGCGCGCTGGCCATGCTGGCCTACCAGTCCGGCGGCATGGATTTCGCCATCGTGATCGGCGAACTCACGCGCCTGACCAACATGCCGATGCTGCAGGCGCTGCCGATGTTCGCCCTGGCCGGCTACGTGCTGGCCGGCAGCCGGGCCTCCGAGCGCCTGCTGCGCATCACCCGCGCCGCCTTCGGCTGGATGCCCGGCGGACTGGCCATGGTGTGCATCGTCACCTGCACGTTCATGACGGCCTTCACGGGAGCCTCCGGGGTGACGATTGTCGCGCTCGGCGGCCTGCTGCTGCCGGCGCTGCTGCAGGACGGCTACCGGGAAAAGGCGGCCCTGGGCCTGGTCACCACCGGCGGCAACATGGGTGTCCTGTTCGTGCCCAGCCTGCCCCTGATCCTGTATGCCATCATCGCCCAGCCCATTTCGCCCTCCGTGACCGTGCAGGCGGTTTTCCGCGCCGGCGTGCTGCCCGGTCTGCTGGCGCTGGCCGTCCTCAGCCTCTATGGAATCCGCGCCGGCATCCACGCCCGCATTCCCCGGCATCCCTTCCGGGGGAGGGAGCTGGCCGCCGCCCTGTGGGAGGCCAAATGGGAACTGCCGCTGCCCTTTGTGGTTCTTGGCGGCATCTACAGCGGATGGCTGGTGGCCAGCGAGGCCGCCGTCCTGACCGCCGCCTACGTGCTGGTGATCGAAGTGCTGGTTTACCGGGAAATTCCCGTTCACCGCCTGACGCTCATCGTGCGGGATACGGTCATGCTGGTGGGCGGCGTGCTGCTGATCCTGGGCATGGGCATGGCCATCACCAATTTCCTGATCTTCGAACAGGTGCCCCAGCTCATTCTCGAATGGGTGGGGGCCCGTATCACCCATCCGCTGGTTTTCCTGATGGCGCTCAATCTCTTCCTTCTCGTCGTCGGCTGCATCATGGATATCTATACCGCCACGATCGTCATTGTGCCGCTGCTTGCGCCGCTGGCGGTTCGGTACGGCATTGATCCGGTGCACCTCGCCATCATTTTCCTGGCCAACCTGGCCATCGGCTACAGCACCCCGCCGGTCGGCATGAATTTGTTCATTGCGGCCATGCGACTCAACAAGCCCCTGATGAAACTGGCCGCCGCCTCCCTGGCCCTGATGGGTCTGATGCTCGGCGTGCTGGCCCTGATCACCTACTGGCCCGCCCTCAGCCTGGCCCTGGTCAACTAACCGCTCCCGGCCGCGGGGCAGGGGAGGGGGGGCACAAGGGCCCCCTCGCCTGATCGGGCCTTCGCGAGCATATTCATGTATTCTGTAGCCGCAGAATCCGACCGGGACGAGGTCGTCCCG